>NZ_CAWPQZ010000087.1:0-4281 GCF_963889785.1 Vibrio sp. S12_S33
CGAATACAAGACCATCCATCACTGAGTTAAACAGCGGGGAAATTCTTGTTAGTTGGACTGGAGATAGTTCCGATGGAAGTGGGTCTGGGATTGTTCAGCAAATAGTGGGGACAGGCCTGCAAATTTCAGAAAGCACGGTTGCTGGGCGTATTGTTGGTAGTGTGACGAATGTTAGTGATGAAGATGTTGATGATGTATTTATTTATTCATTGGTTGATGATGCGGATGGCGCTTTCACAATTGATGCTGCAACAGGCACAGTGTCAGTTGCTGACCCAAGTAAGATTGATTTTGAGATTGCTGAAAGTTTAACCATAACCATACGAGTAACAGACTCTGCAGGGCTGACCTACGACGAAGATGTGACGATAAATGTCATAGATGATATTGATGTTTTAGTTACTCCAACACCAAATGATGATGTTATCTCTGCTACTGGTGAGAATGACGAGATTGATGCTTTAGATGGTGATGATACTATTTATGGTGGTCAAGGTGATGACACAATAGTAGGTAATGAAGGCTCTGATGTTATTTATGGAGGTTTAGGAGATGACGTTATCGATGGTGGTGGTGGCGTTCCTGACCCTACATATTCAAAAATCACACCTGTAACAACGGGTTCTAGCGGTCCTATCGTACTAACTTCGGATGATGGAAGTGTTACGGTTACAGTAACTGATAATGATGGTTCAGGCGTTGTGACTGCAAACAATAGATCAACACAAAACCACCTAACCGATTATTTTTCGGCAAATATCGCATCGACCAATGACAAGCAAACATATACATTTAGTGAACAAGTTGCAGGTGTAAAATTGTTGGTGTCGGGTATGAGTTCTTTGGACACCATGTGGTTTAGAGTTGATGGCGAATATATCAGCCTTGCTGATGCCATAAATACTGGAAGAGTGGCCATTACTGGTGATTATGAGTTGTTCAGAGCTTGGAGTAATTCAAATATTGATGCATTAAATGCTCTTGGTGCTGAACAAGAGAACCCTTCTACAGGCCAGTCTACAGGGTATATTGAAGTTGAGTTTTTTATGCCATTAACAACGTTAGATATCATTACCGGTGGTAATACGGGTTCACTTGAATATGAGTTGTTTGTCAATACTGACCCAATTGTTGTGGATGATGGGCAAGATACTTTGTATGGTGGTGAAGGTAACGATGTCATCCTCGGTGGTGAAAACAGTGATACTCTTTATGGCGATGAAGGGAATGATGTTCTACTCGGTGAAGCGGGCGCAGATGTATTGTATGGTGGTGCAGGTGACGATGTTTTGATCGGTGGGGTTGTGTCTGGGAATGTTGCCGCTTCTGATGAAAGTGGTTCTTTAGGAGGGGTTGTTGAACCGAATTATGTTCAACTATTACCTGTTGATGGCACTTTTGATGGAAGTAGAGAGGATATTGCGTCATCGGATGGCTCAATTAGTGGGAGTATTTATACTGTTTACGGGCTTAGAGCGGGTAGTCTTGATGATAGTTTGCGGACGCGAGGGAATACTGACCGTTATGAACTTTCATTAACATCAGCTGTAGCAGGAGCAAAAATTGTCATTGATGAAATGAACTTTGGTAATGAGTATTTATACATAGAGTTAGATGGTGTTGATGTCAGCCTGAAAGAATTGTATGAGTTAGGAATTGTTAATATTACTGGGAACTTTGACTTCGGAGAGCCGACGACTGGCGGGGCGGGTATTGACCATGCCATCACTTTTGATGGTTCGGGGACTATTGAAATTAACCAAGCATTTACGGATATAAATATTGTTGCTCGGTCAGGTAGTACTTCTCAAACGTTCAGTTTTCAGGTGTTTGTTGATTCAACGGATCCAGAGACGATTACCTATGTTAATGATTCTACTAGTGCAAACGATCCTGGTCATGAAGCAGATTTGGGAGATATACTGGCGGGTGGTGCCGGTAACGATATCTTAACTGGTGGTGATGGTGATGATATCTTTGTATTTGATACGCAATTTAACGATGGTGATATTGATAGGATAACAGACTTTACCATAGAGTCCGACAAGATTGATTTAACCGATCTTCTTCAGGATGACTCTGCACCATTAACTGTGGATGATTTCTTGTCTGCATTATCAGTGACTGAAGTGGATGGAAATATGGAACTTCAGTTTGTACAAGACGGCAAAACACAAACCATTGTGCTAGAAGATTTTGCGCAGTCTGATTTGGGGCTAAGTGGTGCAGATAGCTCTACAATTATTACTGAGCTCTTTAATAAAAATGCATTTTCAGTTGATTAAGTAATCTAATCAGAGTGAAAATAGTGAAAGGCGACAGTGAAAATTGTCGCCTTTTTACCAATAAACAACGCGACAAAGTCAAAGTGTTGTACTGGGATAAAACGTATCCGCCCCACGATCCCACGGAGCGTTTTAGTGTGAGAAGTTCCAAGGAAGAAGTGAGTTGATATCAGGCTCTGGCTTTGCCAGTTCCCTCATACATTTGGCCATGTAATCGTAGAGTATCAGTCCGTTAGCTTTCGCCGTCTCGATGATGCTATACAGCAAAGCACTCGCATCAGCACCAAGCGGATTCGTCGAGAATAACCAGATGGTATGACCTTATATACTAAACATTCACCTATGGTGTGTTTTTGGAGGTCTCTGATATGGCAAATGTTAACAATTACTCGGCTTATGTAGGGCTTGATGTTCATAAGGACACAATTGCAGTTGCAATAGCGAGTCCTGAACGACAGGGAGAGGTAAGGTTTTGGGGAAACATATCCTCATCCAAAGATTCTGTCATTAGACTGATGAAGAAGCTTATGAAGCTATACCCCTCATTTCTAGTCTGCTATGAAGCCGGGCCTACTGGTTATGGTATTTATCGGCTTTTACTGAGTTCGAATATCGATTGTACCGTTGTTGCCCCTTCTCGAATTCCTAAAATTTCTACCAATAAGATAAAGAATGATCATCGAGATGCTGTCGCACTTGCTCGGCTTCTTCGTGCTGGCGAACTTGTTGAAGTATGGGTTCCGGATATTACTCATGAGGCGATGAGAGATTTGATCCGCGCACGAAGCTGCTCAAAGAAAGATGAAAAAGTCGCTAAACAACGTATTCAGAGTATTCTTCTTAGGGCAGGTAAGCGATATGACAAAAAAATGTGGACTGTCAGGCATCGAATATGGCTGGCAAATCAGTCATTCCCACTCCCATCCCAACAAATTGCGTACGAGCATTATCGACAAAGCCTTGAGCAAATAGAAAACCGAATCACACAGCTTGACCAAGAGATTGATCGATTACTTCCAGATTGGTCGCTCTATAATCTTGTTAACCAATTACAAGCTTTGAAAGGTGTTGGTCGGACTATTGCTATTTCAGTTGTTGCTGAATTGGGAGATTTTTCTCGATTTAGTAATCCCAAGCAAATCATGGCGTTTCTGGGGCTGATTCCTGGCGAGTATTCAAGCGGCACCACAGTTAGAAAAGCCGGAATAACTAAGGCTGGCAACGTAGAACTTAGGCGCTTGTTATATGAAGCAGCATGGAGCTATAGAACGAAGGCAAAAGTTGGCAACTGGTTAGTAACCTACCGCCCAGATAGTGTCTGCCAAGAAGCTAAGGATATTTCTTGGAAAGCACAGCAGCGGTTATGTTTCCGTTATCGAAGTTTGCTTGCTAGAGGGAAAAGATCACAAGTGGCCATTACTGCTGTAGCTAGAGAACTACTTGGATTTATGTGGGATATTGCTGTAACCATACAACCTCAAAAAGTTTAAAATTTGCTTGAAAGTAAAGAGGCTCAAGGTGAGTAATCCTCGTCAAAAATTTAAGTCGACCATTTGGTCAGATACTTGCAACCAGAAAGAGGTAAGCTCATTACGAAAACCATGTTGGGGTTAATGATCCCCGAATAAGAGTGTGTATAACCCAAGTATTAGCTGACTTACTTTCAAGCAATCCCAATATCTAAATTATGCCTTGGTTCACATAGGTAGGAAAATATTCGTCGAAAAATTTGAAAAAGGTCATAAGAATTTTTTCTGCCAATAACCAGCGATTTGATGGCGCGTTCCGCTCGGTTGTTGTCGATAGATAAATGCCCATCTTCAACATAGCGTATCAGCTTAGACCACTGACTCAAGGTGTACTTGATGACTTTACCAAGAGGACTCGATTCGATGACTTTCTGCGTGGTTAACCAGTCATAGAAGTCATCCAACATCGGTTTAGCCTGCGCTTGTCTTTCTGTCCAACGCTCTTCGACCGAAGCCAGTTTTAATCG
>NZ_CAWPQZ010000088.1:0-4080 GCF_963889785.1 Vibrio sp. S12_S33
AAGCGTCACAAAATGCGCTTGAAGCCTTTGGTGCAATGCTACCAGAATTTATGGGCGGCTCTGCTGACTTAGCACCTTCTAACCTTACTATGTGGTCTGGTTCTAAATCACTGACTGCGGAAGATTTCTCAGGTAACTACATTCACTACGGTGTGCGTGAATTCGGTATGACTGCCATCATGAACGGTATTGCGCTTCATGGCGGTTTCGTTCCTTACGGCGCAACGTTCCTAATGTTTATGGAATACGCACGTAATGCAATGCGCATGGCCGCTCTGATGAAAATTCAGAACATTCAAGTGTACACGCACGACTCTATCGGCTTGGGTGAAGATGGCCCTACCCACCAACCAGTTGAGCAAATTGCTTCACTGCGTTTAACACCAAACATGAGCACATGGCGTCCATGTGACCAGGTAGAATCAGCAGTAGCTTGGAAACTGGCGATTGAGCGTAAAGATGGCCCATCTGCGCTTATCTTCTCTCGTCAAAATCTAGCACAGCAAGAGCGTACTGTTGAGCAAGTGGCTAACATTGCTAAGGGTGGTTATATCCTGAAAGACAGCGATGGTAAGCCTGAGCTAATCCTAATTGCGACAGGTTCAGAAGTTGAGCTAGCAGTGAAAGCCGCAGAGCAACTAACCGCAGAAGGTAAGAAAGTACGCGTGGTATCGATGCCTGCTACTGATGCATTTGACAAGCAAGATGCCGCTTACCGCGAAGCAGTATTGCCAGCAGACGTGACTAAACGTATCGCGATTGAAGCAGGTATTGCGGATTTCTGGTACAAGTACGTTGGCTTTGGCGGCAAGATCATCGGTATGACCACCTTTGGTGAGTCAGCGCCTGCTGATCAGTTGTTCGAAATGTTTGGCTTCACCACTGAAAACGTAGTGAAAACAGCAAATGAGCTGCTTGCTTAATTGACTTTAGGCATACAAAAACAAAAAGCCCCGCTTGCAATAAGTGGGGCTTTTTCATGTAATGCTTATGATGTGTGAGAACCAAGTAAATTAATTGTTTGATACAATAAACAGTACTTCAACACGACGATTGCATGCTTTGCCTACTTTGGTTTGATTGGTACAAGCAGGAACATATTCACCATAACCACGGGTAAAAATGGAATCCATTGCAACATTATTCTTCACCAGTGTGTTTTTGACCGCTTTTGCTCGATTCATTGATAAACGATCATTAAAATTTGCGACACCTGTACTATCAGCATGGCCATCAATAACAATATCAATACTTGGCTCTGAGGCAAGATAACTACCCATCATGCTCAACCATTGCTGCGAATTAGACGAAACCTGCGAAGAACCCGTTTCAAACTTAACGGTATCTTTTAATTTCACCATAATGTGATTACCCGGCAATACTTCATAATCCACACCATTTTTCAATAAGAAATGTTGTAATGAGTCATAGCTACCTGTACGTTGTTGACCCATTGGCCCTTGAACACCAGTCGAGGCTAACTTAGGAGCGCTTCCCCACTCGGGATAAAGTACATCAAAATCACCTTTAGGTGCTTCATTTAATAGATTGTCACTAAACATACGATCAGTGGCCAAACTTCCACAACCCGTCAACAACATTAATAATGGCAAAACTAAATACTTCATCCGAATACCACTCTATAAACTCTCTACAAAGACTATATCGGCCAACAGCGTAAAACTTTATAACTATTTTGATGGCAATTTACTGATGGTTTCTGTTTTTCTTGTTATCTGAAGCCGTTAGAATGTGGCTCTTATTCTTCGACAAGAAATCTTATATGAAAAAAATCATCTTCCAATACTTGGGCTTAGTTGCAGCTTTACTCGCTATCGCCGGTTGCAGTGATAGCAATACCCCACAAGAAGGTAAGCAATATCAACAACTGCCAGTTAACCTATCAACTTATCGTTTACCTGCTGTGACTGAAGTTTTCGCCTTAACTTGCGGCCATTGCCGTAAAATGGAAAGTGTTATCCCTCAACTAGAAAAAGCGACTGGAGAAACTTTCGGTAAATTGCATGTTACATTTAATGAAGGTGCTCAAATTGGCGCAATGATTTATTACACAGCCGTAATGCAATTAAATTCAGTACCAGATCACCAGATGATGGAAGCGCTTTTTTCTGTAGTGCAGATGGGAGAAGAGGTCACCTCACCTGAGCGCAAAAAAGCTATTGAGCTTGTATTCTCAGAGCGCAACTTAGTTAGCCCTTATGCTTTGGATGCAGAACAACAAAAACAACTGCTTCAAACAATGATGATGGCAGAAGAAGTTTCGGTGAAAGGACAAATTAACTCCGTTCCTACTTTTATCGTAAAAGGCAAATACCTTGTTATGACCTCTGGCCATAACGACGCAGATGGTATCGCCAATACCATCTCTTATCTACTGACTCAACCTTAATATAGGCTTAAAGATTATGTCTAAATTTGTATTCCCACTTATTATTTTCATACTGGCTGGTTTCTTTATCTACCGCACATGGACCAACCATAAAGCAGCGGATGAAAACTTCACCCTAGGACAAGCGTTCCTCACAGAAAACGCGAAACAAGAAGGAGTGATGATCACGGAAAGTGGCCTTCAGTATAAAGTACTGCAAGAAGGCACTGGCACTGTTCATCCTAAATCCAACAGCCGAGTTAAAGTGCATTACCATGGTACATTGACGGATGGTACCGTATTCGATAGCTCGGTTGAGCGCAACGACCCCATTACTTTTGGTTTAAACCAAGTAATTAAAGGCTGGCAGGAAGGTTTACAACTTATGGTCGAAGGACAAAAAATGCGCCTGTTCATTCCTAGTAACTTAGGCTATGGCAAAGGTGGCAGTGGTCCTATCCCACCAGCAGCAGTACTGATTTTTGACGTTGAACTAATTGAAATTCAATAATAAATGAGCCGCGAAAGCGGCTCATTTTCGATTATAAATAGGGATAAAAAACCAACCTGCCATTTTCTACCATTACGCAATCCATACCACCAGAATGAGCGGCCTGTTTACCTAAATCGGTATCTTCAAACACCACACACTGATTCGCTTGCAACCCCAACAAACTTGCAGCTTGTAGAAAAGTGTCTGGATTAGGTTTATGGTTCTTTACGTCTGACGCCGTTACTATAGCGTCAAATTTGTCTAACAATCCTGATTTTGTAAGAAGCTTGATTGCACTTTGTCTTTGGCTACCCGTCCCTACCGCCATTTTTTTATTACCATAAAAATGCTTAACCACATCGTGAGTACAAGGAATAACCTCTCCATAGTTTTCCATTTCTGAAAATACGGCCATTTTAAAGTTGGCCACAAGCTGTGGATCAAGTCCAAGGTGGTGCTGTTTATTAATTTCCGCAACAATTTTAAAACTCGGCATACCACCTAAGCTATGTAACCATTGATGCGAAAAAGGAAATTTAAAGTGTTGCGCCGTTTGCGACCACGCTTGCAAATGGGCTGGCATGGTATCAAGTAGCGTGCCATCCATATCAAAAATCAAGCCTTGATAACGTTCCAAATCAATGTATTGCAAATCTTCCACCATAAAAATAATAATTAAAAATCAGAATGTTATGCATAAAAATTGGATTGAATGTAACTTTTCCATATCTATTAATTGCTATGCTTCGAGTTTAAACCTAACATTCTAATAACAAAGACAACAATTAAACTTAAGTTTATTTCACGTAGGTAAGTAATCTCATGAATATTAAGCAGAAATTATATTCACTAGGTGTCGTTGCTATTGCGGGTGTGATATCAATATTGTTAACAAGCTCACACTTTGCTAAAACAACCGATGAACTCAATCAAGCCATTAATTTAGTCGCTAAACTTGAAATTAGGCTGCTCAATTTGCGGCGTAATGAAAAAGATTTTCTACTAAGGGAAGATTTAAAATATCTCGAAACTTTTAAAAAAAATAGTGATCTTTTCTTAACACTGGAAAAGGGCGTTGTTGATCAAATCAGTTTGAAGAACAATAACACCATATATGACTAGCCGTTAGCTTCTGACGGGCATACCTAGTCCTATGACTTTGTTTATAGCTTTAACATTCGCCATGATTTCGCCCACT
>NZ_CAWPQZ010000089.1:0-4030 GCF_963889785.1 Vibrio sp. S12_S33
GCGTTAAGTGGTGAGCAACGCGACCACAATCCTAAACCATTGCGCCTTAAACACAAAACTCAACCTAGAATCGAAACTCCCAAGCGTTGGGAATCCGTCTTAAACGCCTAGTTAGCTGCTGCACTTTCGCTAGCAAATCACGCCAAAATGCCTATTTTTAAACACATTATTGCTTTCAAACAGCAAAGTAAAACGGACAGCTGTGAAATTAAAACCTAATCCACGAAATGCGCTTGGCAAAGAAAAAATGACCGAGACAATCACCATTCCTGAGTTCGGTAATTTGCAAAGAATTCTATTGAAAAAGCCAACGACAAAGCACACGAAACGAATTTAGGCATTCATGAAATTCAAAAACAAAGAAGCCGCGCCAACGAACTTAACAAACACAACATTTCCCGTAAGCAGACTTTGTTAAGTTCAAACACTTCCCGAAAAGTGCCACTGGCGAGATAGTTGAGAAGCTGAGATTTGTCCGGTGTGTAGCTAGAAAACCGAAAGCCTTTCCACCCTAAATTCACCGTTTGTCTTAACCCCAGCTAACGCCCTGCTAAGTGGCTAGCAACGCAAACCACGACACTTAAACTAACCACCGTAAACACTGTACCAAACTAGAATTAAAATCGCCGAGCGTTGATAGTCCGTCTTAAGCAGATTGTTAGCTTTGTTATACGTTTTTCCACCGCTTGTCATCGCTTGGTCGACGAAAGAACATATTTTGCAATGATTATCGCCCCGAAAATTGCCGCAAGGTTTGCACCAATAACAATCAGTTGCCCACCATTGAAAAAGCCTAAGCTAAACTTTGAGCCAAACTTGGCTGAAAGGAAAAAGCTTTTATGGGTACTATAAATAAAATCAAGATGAAGGCCCGTAGCTACTTGATAGGTAATTATTGGTAAAGAAATCACAGGTATTTGAATCAGTTGAATGATCAATGCCTGAAATGCGACCTTTTTAGAACTTTTACCCTCTAAAACAAGGAGCCCTACAATTGACGACCAAACGTAAAATGCACAAATGGTGAATACAAGAGTCCACTGTTCAAGTGCTAGTTGTTGTGAAAAATAGCTAGCTACCGTCGCTAATCCAAGCACTCCGCCACCGATAGTGACGAATCCAATGTATCTTCTAACCCATAGTTCCAAAATATTAATCCTATTTCATTTAGACTAAGCTAACGCCCTGTTAAGGTGTGAGCAACGCAATACCAAAGCTCCTGCATAACACCTTAAACACTAAACGCAACGCATAGTAAAAATGCCACGCGTTGCGAATCACTCTTAAACAGATTGTTAGGTGCTAATTGCTCAATCGTGCTGGCTGAACGGCTTGAACTAATGCAGGTATATCGACATTGTTTAAACCACCTTTTTTTGCCTTGTTGTTCAGATAAGTGCCAAACTTCTCGGTGACATAAATATCGTCCATCCAACGGCGAAACTCCCCCAAAGCCTCGACAGGATAAATCCACGCCATTGGATCTTTTTGAGGAAAATCTTCTGGAAATACGTGGAGATGCTTTCGGCGAAGACCGTATTTTTGATCAAAGCAGTTACCGCTCCAATGCTTGCCCCAAGCCATACCAACGCTTATATCTGGCATGGTATTACAGTCAAAAGGCATACCACTTCTAATTCCGGATATTACCAAATTCGCAATTTCAGAAAAGACGCTGAAGTAACCTGATGGCAACTCGTTAAGTGTTATACGCTCATGAAAAGTTTTCCAATATAGTGGCAACGAGTCTTCAGGGTTGTAACCAGTGCGTTCATAAATGAATGTACGGAGAGTTAGCTTGGCAAGACTACGATAGTTGAGTTTTGCTTGCTCTTGAGGCGTTTGAGAGTCGAACGCATAGTATTCAAGGATTGCCATACAATTGACATCGTTGATTGCATGGTAGGTTTTCCCGTCAACCGTAATCGGAACATACAAACTACTTGGGTCACCTCCCTGCTCTCGAATAAGTTGCTCAATAGCTAGACCACGAGGCTTGAAGCGCAAATCTACTTCCCAGTCTTTTACAAGTGTGATTATTACACTTGGTGCGACACCACATAGAGCAGCCAGACCACGAGCACCAAGATAAGGGGTGCCGTTGTTCATGACTCCCATTTCAATGCCGTCAGGAGCTGTATGTTTTACCGAAGATAGCTGAAGGTTGTATTGTTCCATTTAGATTCCTTACGAATAGATACCCGCTTTTTATATGTGGTTTAATATGCAAGAAAACAAGTATGGGATACGATATTTTTAGCACCTAACGCCCAATTAAGTGGTGAACAACGCACTGGCCAAGCCGCTGCATTGCACCATAAAACACTTTACTCAACGCATAGTAAAACTGCCACGCGTTGAGAATCCACTTGAATTGCTTGTTATGTGAATTTTACCGTGAATTCAAAGTAAACCACCGTAGAAATGAAGAGATTTGAATAAGTTACGTACAAAAACGATGCTTACCAAAACCTAAATTTCACAGAGATCTTAGCCAAAGAGAGCCACTTACAGAATCAACAACAAAGAAAGCGCCCTTTCAGCCACAACAAAACCTTTTGCTTCACCAGACTTTCAGAGCTGAATGTCAGCAAACGAATCAGTCAAAAAGACATTTCAATTAAAGCGATTTAAAACCAACGAAACTCAACACAAACCAGCTCCAAAACGCAATTGAGGCAACCAAAGAACCTTGAAAACGATCAATATCAAGTTGTTCAAGAATCCATTTCGACCAAGCCAACTTGCCGAAAATACGGAACAAATTTTCAATGAAATCGTAGAATTAACCTTAAAAACTCATCCAACACATAACGCTGCGTTAAGTGGTGAGCAACGCGACCACAATCCTAAACCATTGCGCCTTAAACACAAAACTCAACCTAGAGCCGAAACTCCCAAGCGTTGGGAATCCGTCTTAAACGCCTAGTTAGCTGCTGCACTTTCGTTAGCAAATTACGCCAAAATGCCTAATTTGAAAAACATTATTGCTTTCAAACGGCAAAGTAAAACGGACAGCTGTGAAATTAAAACCCAATCCACGAAATGCCCTTGGCAAAGAAGAAATGACCGAGGAAATCACCATTCCTGAACTCGGTAATTTGCAAAGAATTCTATCGAAAAAGCCAACGACAAAGCACACGAAACGAATTTAGGCATTCATGAATTTCAACAACAAAGAAGCCACGCCAACGAACTTAACAAACACAACATTTCCCGTAAGCAGACTTCGTTAAGTTCAAACACTTCCCGAAAAGTGCCACTGGCGAGATAGTTGAGAAACTGAGATTTATCCGGTGTGTAGCTAGAAAACCGAAAGCCTTTCCACCCTTAATTCACAGCTTTTCTTAACCCCAGCTAACGCCCAATTAAGTGGTGAACAACGCACTGGCCAAGCCGCCGCATTGCACCGTAAAACACTTTACCTAACGCATAGTAAAACTGCCACGCGTTGAGAATCCACTTGAATTGCTTGTTATGTGAATTTTACCGTGAATTCAAAATAAACCACCGTAGAAATTAAGGAATTTGAATAAGTTACGTACAAAAACGATGCTGACCAACCCCTAAATTTCACAGCGTTCTGAGCCAAAGAGAGCCACTTACAGAATCAACCACAAAGAAAGCGCCCTTTCAGCCACAACAAAACCTTTTGCTTCACCAGACTTTCAGAGCTGAACTTCAGCAAGAGAGTCAGTCAAAAAGACATTTCAATTGAAGCGATTTGAAACTGACTAAACTCAACACAAGCCAGATCCAAAACTTAAGTGAGGCAACCCAAGAACCTTGAAAACGATCAATCTCAGATTGTTCAAGAATCCATTTCGACCAAGCCAACTTGCCGAAAACACGGAACGAATTCTCAATGAAATCGTAGATTTGACCTCAAAAACTCATCCAACACATAACGCCGCGTTAAGTGGTGAGCAACGCGACCACAATCCTAAACCATTGCGCCTTAAACACAAAACTCAACCTAGAATCGAAACTCCCAAGCGTTGGGAATCCGTCTTAAACGCCTAGTTAGCTG
>NZ_CAWPQZ010000090.1:0-3847 GCF_963889785.1 Vibrio sp. S12_S33
CCATCGTTTATCAGTTAGCATTGTCCTTGGCATGGTGAACTCAGTTGTGATTTGTTTTTGGCGAAATGATTATAACCTTCACCATGCCGTTCAAAAAATCATCACGAAAGATCAACAGACCCTAGTGTTTGAAGTTTCAAGGTAGGAACGAACCCCAGCCTAGCTGGGTGTTTTCTCTATACAAAAAAGGCCGCTAAAAGCGACCCTAAAAGATTTGGATTTTTCGAAGTATCAGAAATTTACTCTTTACCGAACAAGTTGTTCTCTTGCTCTCTTACGCGAATAAATGTTGTTCTCTTCGTTAGCTCTTTAAGCTTTGCTGCGCCTACATATGTACATGTTGAACGTACGCCACCTAACACATCTGAAATCGTATCGTGCACACTGCCACGATATGGCAATAGTACGGTTTTTCCTTCAGCCGCACGGTATTTTGCAACACCACCAGAGTGCTTCGCCATCGCTGACTGTGAAGACATGCCGTAGAACTTCATGTAGCTTACGCCATCTTTTTCAATCACTTCACCGCCAGATTGCTCATGCCCTGCTAGCATACCGCCAAGCATAACGAAATCAGCACCGCCACCGAATGCTTTCGATACATCACCGGCGCAAGTACAACCACCGTCACCAATAATACAGCCACCTAAACCATGAGCTGCATCGGCACATTCAATGATCGCAGACAACTGTGGGTAGCCAACACCGGTCTTCACGCGAGTAGTACACACAGAACCTGGGCCAATTCCTACTTTAACAATATCAGCGCCAGCAAGGATCAATTCTTCAACCATATCACCCGTAACAACATTACCTGCTGAGATTACTTTATCTGGGAATTGAGCACGAACACGTTGTACATAATCTACCAAGTGTTCTGAGTAACCGTTGGCAATATCAATACAGATGAAAATAAGGTCATCATTTAATGCCATGATATCTTTAGTTTTTTGGAAATCATTATCCGAGGTTCCTGTTGATACCATCACATGCTTAAGCGTGGCTTGATCAGCACCTTTGACAAACTCAGCCCAGTCCTCAACAGAATAGTGCTTATGAACCGCTGTCATTACATCGTGTTCAGCCAACGCTTTTGCCATAGCAAAGCTACCAACAGAGTCCATGTTCGCAGCAATCACGGGCACGCCAGACCATTGACGACCACTATGCTTGAATGTAAAATCGCGGGTTAAATTTACTTGAGAACGGCTTTTTAGTGTTGAACGCTTAGGGCGAAACAGTACATCTTTGAAACCTAACTTAAGTTCTTGTTCGATACGCATTGTGCATTTCCTTGATTCATAAACTGTGTGTCACTTTCGCAAAGTGCGTAGTAATCATGTTGGCAGACGAGATTACTGGCTTTCGGACACAAAAAAACCGGAGCGTTGGCAGACGCTCCGGTTTTCAACATTATAGGTTGGGATTTCTTCTCGGCAAGTCTGATATTTTATTTTTTTTTATGGTACTATGTCGAAACTTTCATATCCGGTAGATTTGAATACTCCCTAGTAAAACCCATAAAATATAACCCCTTACTTTTCATTAAGTTAAATAAAAATTTCACTTCAGCATTGAATCCCACCAGCTAAGCAATCGATCACAAAACAGTATTCAACTAGAAATATGCGACCAGTATCACCCAAAAATGGAATTTTAATAGACACTTTCAACGTTATTTTTTTCAAAAAATAGTATGAAAATTTAAAGCCCAGTCTAGAAAACGTACTAACAACCATCCACCCATTAACAAAACCTCATAAAACGCATTACTCATTCAACAAGGTTATAATTGGTCAATGATTAACTTTCAATGACGCTAGTGCTTCTACTGTTGCATCTTGTATCGAGAGAAAAAGCGAGTTGATTTTCCCTGTTGGTGTACGCATAGGATTTAGTGTAATGCTCTGATACATAAATTCTGCTTGCTGGGTTACAGGGCGAACATTGCGACATTTAAATAAATAGGGACGTTGCTGCCACGTGATAAAACTGCGACAACCAAGGTCATATACCGGTTTTGTTTTTAGTTTAAACCACTCACAGGGGATCTCTGGAAATAATTCAAATATCGACTTACCAATAGCATCATGAGATTGTACACCGCTGTGGTGTGTCATAAAGCCATTCCAGACTTGTACTTGATAATCTCGATCTATGACCACTAAGCCCATATCGACATTCTGTACCATGTCCACCATCCAGTGGAATTGCTCAAATTCAGCAGGAAGATTCATCGCTAAAAGTCCTCCATAAGATAAGCGAGTTTGTTGTCTAGCAGTGGAAGCGACTCATCGACAAACATAAATAGTAAATCACAACGAATTGATGTCTGATCAATATTATAACTGACTTCAAATGTCATGGTCTTATTAAACGTTCCGGCGGTAGATTGGATGACTGAATCAATGGAGATATGCTGTCCAAGCAGCACAGGAGAACTTTGGAAGAATCGCACCTCTGATTGTTCACCCAATCCATTTAAGAAAGAACCGACCAATATATTCGACACATCCATTAACAATTCTAGCTCTTCAAGCTCTTCACTATCAGCAGGCACTTTCATTAATTTTTTGAGATCAGACACACTAGAATCACTAAGCAAAACTAATGCCTCACCAGCAATACCTTCGCCACTAAACCCCTGACAAACTCCTGATACCTGGTCGTTCTCTGCTAAGTCACGTAATGCCATATGCAGTTCGCTGACTTCAAAAATATTGACGTTTGGTAATGGTAAATGGACAAAAACGTCAAAATATCGAGCTAATGCATCTGCAGCTCGCCCAATCGAAACATTAGCAACTTCCATATAGATATCTCGGCGCTTCAGTATCGGTAGTTCGATAGAGACAGGGGTTACCATACGTGGCTGTGTTGCTGGCTCTATGAGCTCTCTCAATACATCATTAAGCGCATTTTTATCGATTGGCTTTTGGATAAAAGCGCGAGCGCCTAACGCCATCACTCGCTCTTTAGCTTTAGGCTGAATATCACCAGAAACAACCACGACAGGCGTTGTCATGCCTCTACGCTGCATTTCCTCAAGCGTGCCGTAGCCATCAAGTTCTGGCATTGTTAAGTCTAGGAACATTAATTTGAAGTCATGTTCTTCAAGATTATTTATTCCATCTAAACCATGTATTGCGAAGGTGATATCAGCATTAAGGGATGCAGGAAGTGAACGCGCCATCTGCTTACGTGCTAATGCAGAGTCATCACAGATGAGTACGGGGAAAGACATGTAATCACCTTAATGTCTATTAATTCAATAGATAGAGTGTATACCTAAACCTTAGGTATATGCGAGTTGCGCAAAAAATTAATTCAAAATGAGGAGTATGTGGGTTAGAGCTTTAGGATAGAAACCGCCACATTAAAGTGACGGCCACAGAGTCAAAACGATGATGCGCAGTACAACAGCAAAGACGATAAATGAAATGCCCAACCGGTACCATTTATACTCTGCGATAGTCATCGGTATGCGCCGATAGAACATCGTCACCACCCCCTTCCAATCATGGCTGCGCTTGACATATTGAGTGATGCTAGTTAAAACAAAAATAATACCAAGCAGCAATATCCCTTTTTCCACCCAGAACAATCCAACTTCCATTTAGCTTCCTTCACTCATTGGTAACTCACAATTATAATGAGTTTATACGTAAAACAACTAAAGCTCTGTTGGACAAAAGTCGAATAATAATGGCGATAAAAAAGGGTTCATCGCGGATTAGCGGGAACTAAAAACAAAAAAACGGTAGTAAGTGATATGGTTTAGTCGCCAAACAAAAATCATACACAAACTACCGTTTCCATGTCGAATCATACTTTCCTATCTTCATTC
>NZ_CAWPQZ010000091.1:0-3835 GCF_963889785.1 Vibrio sp. S12_S33
TTGAAAGCCCTTCGAGCCTCACTACAATTTTCCCATTTTTAACCTTGGCATTAAAACCATCTCTCTGTAATGAGCTTACTAAATCATCCATAATTGTTGTCTCCATTTCTATTTTGGCGCATAACGCTGCGTTAAGGGGTGAGTGCCGCCTAAACCAACTTTCCGCAGACCACTTTCACCACAAAAATCACCGCAAACTAAAAATGCCACGCGGCATGAATCCCACTTAAACGCCTTGTTATGTTTAAGGCTCAAAGGGTTAAGTTTTGCGATACCAAGAGCTTAACTCGAGTTACCTTTGAAAACCAAAACCAGACGCTAAAAAGCTTAATTAACTCATAAATTTGATTCTAATGATTTTGAGTTTTAGCGTGAGAAACCGAAAGCTGGTGCTCAAACTTTGAAACTAAGACGCTTTATTCGACTCACAAACGCACTGAACTTTAATGAGGCAACTCTCAGAATTGTTCGCGCCCACGAATTGGAGTCCGGAAAATAGCGCCCAATGAGGTTAACTTGCAGACAAGACTAAAATTAGAAAGCCGAGAATGCAAAGAAGAAATGCAACCAACTGATTTTACGTGACTAAACATAACGCCCAATTAAGTGGTGAACAACGCACTGACCAAGCCGCTGCATTGCACCGTAAAACACTTTACTCAACGCATAGTAAAACTGCCACGCGTTGAGAATCCACTTGAATTGCTTGTTATGTGAATTTTACCGTGAATTCAAAGTAAACCACCGTAGAAATGAAGGGATTTGAATAAGTTACGTACAAAAATGATGCTTACCAAAACCTAAATTTCACAGCGATCTTAGCCGAAGAAAGCCACTTACAGAATCAACAACAAAGAAAGCGCACTTTCAGCCACAACAAAACCTTTTGCTTCACCAAACTTTCAGAGCTAAATATCAGCAAGTAAATCAGTCAAAAAAGCATTTCAATTAAAGCGATTTGAAACCTACAGAACTCAACACAAACCAGATCCAAAACTTAATTGAGGCAACCCAAGAACCTTGAAAACGATAAATCTCAGGTTGTTCAAGAATCCATTTCGAGCAAGCCAACTTGCCGAAAAAACGGAACGAATTCTCAATGAAATCGTAGCTTTGACCTTAAAAACTCATCCAACACATAACGCCCTGTTAAGGTGTGAGCAACGTAATACCGATGCCGCCGCATACCACCTTAACCACTAAAACCAACGCATAGTGAAAATGCCACGCGTTGCGAATCACTCTTAAACAGATTGTTATGCTGATTATTGTTACTTAAGTCCCAACCTAAGAAGCATAGGTTTCCACACCGTTTCATCATAGGGAATACCGCTAGAGGAGCAACATGCTTTAACCAGATCCTCCCTAGTTGATCCTTTTGAAAAGGTGAAACGCTCTTTTTCTGCACTTAGTTTTTTAAGATGGAAGATTACCTGAGTTACATCAACTAGAAGAAGTCCTGTGTAATAACTTATATTTTTCGAGCAGTCTCGTTCTTCAGAGTTATCCATTGTGTGACTATTCAACATCCAAGAATCTGCATACTTGCCGCGCTTTTCGTTGTTTTTAACAAGGCTTGTGACTACCGGTCGTAGGCGAACTATAAGTTTCCTTTGTGCTGGAGTTACGACCTTATCAGTGCTCGCCAGTTCGATTACAAGTGCATCAATTAATGAAAGATCCAAAAATGGCAAGCCTGAATATTGCTCCCTTAATGGCTCTTGGTATTCAACTACTAAGGTGGGGAACCAATTTTCGAGCGTCTCTGATAGATACTCAAACTCATTGTAGAAAGCTGATTCTAATCTTTTTGTTCTTTGTTTATTGTTCTTATCGGTAAATAGGTAGCTAACGAGAGCACCTACTACAGCACCAATTAGTGCGCTAACTACAGCAATAAACCATTCCATTTATCAAATTCCCATAAGCTTATAAGCAGCATAACGCCCAATTAAGTGGTGAACAACGCACTGACCAAGTCGCTGCATTGCACCGTAAAACACTTTACCTGACGCATAGTAAAACTGCCACGCGTTGAGAATCCACTTGAATTGATTGTTATGTGAATTTAGCTATGAATTCAAAGTAAACCACCGTAGAAATGAAGAGATTTGAATAAGTTACGTAAAAACCAATGCTTATCAAAACCTAAATTTCACAGCGTTCTGAGTCAAAGAGAGCCACTTGCAGAATCAACAACAAAGAAGGCACCCTTTCAGCCACAACAAAACCTTTTGCTTCACCAGACTTTCAGAGCTGCATTTCAGCAAGTGAATCAGTCAAAAAGACATTTCAATTAAAGCGATTTGAAACCGACGAAACTCAACACAAACCAGATCCAAAACTTAATTGAGGCAACCCAAGAACCTTGGACGTGACCAATTGAAGTTCTTTCTCGGATTCATTTCGACCAAGCTAACTGGCCGAAAATACGAAACGAATTCTCAATGAAATCGTAGAATTAACCTCAAAAACTCATCCAACACATAACGCCCAATTAAGGGGTGAGCAACGCTGCCACCCAAACCTAAAGCATTGTGCCATAAACACTTAAGTTGAAGTAGAGCCAAAAGTGCCAAGCGTTGTGAATCCCTCTTAAATTGTTTGTTAGGCGATTTTTCGCACTGATGCTTAACTAACTGAAAACAGATTACCTGAAACCAAAAAAACGACCAAACACCCACTGACTTTTTGTGATTCAAGAACCGCTGAAGTCTCTATATTTCAGCCAAACTTCCAACAACCACGAAATACGAACTTTCAGCAACAAAGCTGCTTTTAAGCCCCAAAAACTCCAAGATACAAACCAGCAGCGAAAACGAAAGCCTCGATTAACTTGCCCCTTCCACACTTTAAGCCAGTGAAACTCACCGCCAACCAAAACAGGAAACCAATGAGGCAACCCACGAACTTTGGCATGTTTTACGGTTTGAGGGATTCAAGAATTTGAGCCGACAATGCAGAATTGCCGACTTCGAGAAACGAATAGCCAGAGGGAGCAGAAAGAAACGAACAAAGAACTTTCCTGCCCGTCGCCTAACGCCTTGTTAAGGTGTGAGGCACGCAATACCAAAGCCTCCGCATACCACCTTAACCACTAAAAACAACGCATAGTAAAAATGCCACGCGTGCCGAATCACTCTTGAACAATTTGTTAGCCGTCGCTCAATTTACTAACGATGAACTGCGCTCTTTCTTTAACTGATGCCTTTGGAACTTCAATTAAGTCATAGCCAAACTTTGTATAAGCACTCACCATTTCATTATATGTCGCAACCGCTTCATTAAAATCTTGCTTTCGCTCAGTATCATTTTCATAGATTTCTTCCCAAGGAGGAAAAATGAAAACTTTACGGCAATAATCTAATTCACCACATTTAGCTAACAAAAGTTCCGAAATAGGTATGCGCTCAAGCTTACTGTACCCATACGAGTCGATAATGCTTCGGTCGTAAAGCGTAATTTCAGTATCACCAAAGTTCTCGTAATTGTTGATTTCTTCAAGAACCATTTCATCTCGGAATGCTGTTTTGTCCAACCAAGGTAATGCACTACCTTGCGACTTTACTTGGGCTTGAATAACTTTACGCCCAACTTCTGGTGCACTTTGGTAACCCATACGACATAACAGTTCGATAACTGAGGTCTTACCTGAGCCGGGTCCACCTGTAAAAATAACTCGATTGTTCAAATAAAACTCCATAGACGGCTAACGCCCTGTTAAGGGGTGAGCAACGCAATACCGAAGCCGCCGCATACCACCTTAATCACTAAAAACAACGCATAGTGAAAATGCCACGCGTTGCGAATCCCTCTTGAACAGTTTGTTATGTAT
>NZ_CAWPQZ010000092.1:0-3736 GCF_963889785.1 Vibrio sp. S12_S33
TGATGTACATAAGGGCAAATGACAGTATTGTGGTTTCAGAACCACAAGCATAACAAACAATTTAAGAGGGATTCCCAACGCTTGGCATTTTGCTTCTACTTCAATTTTAGTGTTTACGGTACAATGCGTTAGGTTGGGTGGTAGCGTTGCTCACCCCTTAATTGGGCGTTATGAGGCATATGGATATTCAACTAATACAAATAGAAATTGATGAGTTTGAAAGTCTGTTCTCTGTTGTAAAACAAGGACTTTATTCGCATGTTGACACCGTCTTTGGCTGGTGTGATGAGTTTCAGGTCAATCGTTTAAAAAAAGACTATGAACCGCATTGGTTTCACTGGGTTTATCTCAATAACACGCAAGTTGGAATGCTATGCTTCAAGCCTTACGAAAACGCTTTTCATGTTCATTTACTCATTGTGTTTCCAGAATTTCAAAATCAAAAATTTGGTGGAAGAGTAATGAATATGGTTCACGAAATAGCGCGAGAGCAAGGGCGTAGTCATGTAACTTTATCAAGTTTTACTAGAAACGAGTCAGCGGTAAGGTTTTACAAATCTCTTGGCTATAAGGTGACTGAAAGCGATGAAAACTTCCTTTCTTTGTCACTTCAAGTTGCCTCATAACAAAGCGTTTAAGAGGGATTCCCAACGCTTGGCATTTTTCGTTTGATTCAGCTTTAGTGTTTACGGCACAATGACTTAGGTTCGGTGGTGGCGTTGCTCACCCCTTAACGCGGCGTTATGTAACATGGAGGTTCAATGAAAATCGCAGTTATTCTAGGTACTTCAAAATCGGACGGAAACACTAGAAATTTAGTCGAGTCGTTCGTAGAAAAGTCGGGAGCAAAGCTGTTCGATCTCTCCGATTTCGACATCAGTTTCTACGATTATGAGCATGAAAATAGAAATGATGACTTCTTATCCATAATCCATGAAATTAGCGGCTTTGATCATGTGGTGTTTGCTTCACCTGTCTACTGGTATTCAATGTCAGCACAGTTAAAAGTTTTCTTCGACCGACTATCTGACCTTTTAACTATCGAGAAAGAATTAGGTCGTAAGCTGAAAGGTAAGTCTGTTTCAGTGTTATCGACGGGCTATAACCAAGACTTACCTGACTGCTTCGTACAACCATTTGAACTGACTGCAAACTATATGCAACTAGAGTTCAAAGGCTGTGAATACGTTTCTATACAAACAGAACCTGATTTAGATAAAATCAAAGTTAGTGTTGCGCAAGTCCTTGAAAATGTTACATAACAAAGCGTTTAAGACGGATTCCCAACGCTCGGCATTTTTGGTTTGCTTCGAGTTAAGTGTTTACGGCACAATACTTTAAGTGCGGTGATCTGCGTTGCTCACCACTTAACGCGGCGTTATGTGTTGGATGAGTTTTTAAGGTCAAAGCTACGATTTCATTGAGAATTCGTTCCGTATTTTCGGCAAGCTGGCTTGGTCGAAATGAATCCGTGAAAGAACTTCAATTGGTCACGTCCAAGGTTCTTGGGCTGCCTCAATTGGTTTTTGGATCAGGTTTGTGTTGAGTTTTGTGGGTTTTAAATCGCTTTAATTGAAATGCTTTTTTGACTGATTTTCTTGCTGACATTCAGCTCTGAAAATCTGGTGAAGTAAAAGGTTTTGTTGTAGCTGAAAGGGCGCTTTCTTTGCTGTCGATTCTGTAAGCGGCTCTCTTTGGCTAAGATCGCTGTGAAATTTAGGTTTTGGTAAGCATCGTTTTTTACGTAACTTATTAAAATCTATTCATTTCTACGGTGGTTTACTTTGAATTCACGGTAAAATTCACATAACAAGCAATTCAAGTGGATTCTCAACGCGTGGCAGTTTTACTATGCGTTAGGTAAAGTGTTTTACGGTACAATACGGCGGCTTGGTCAGTGCGTTGTTCACCACTTAATTGGGCGTTAGCTGGGGTTAAGAAAAGCTGTGAATTTAGGGTGGAAAGGCTTTGGGTTTTCTAGCTACACACCGGACAAATCTCAGCTTCTCAACTATCTCGCCAGTGGCACTTTTCGGGAAGTGGTTGAACTTAACGAAGTCTGCTTACGGGAAGTGTTGTGTTTGTTAAGTTCATTGGCGCGGCTTCTTTGCTGTTGAAATTTATGCATTCTTAAATTCGTTTCGTGTGCTTTGTCGTTGGCTTTTTCGATAGAATTCTTTGCAAATTACCGAGCTCAGGAATGGTGATTTTCTCGGTCATTTCTTCTTTGCCAAGCGCATTTCGTGGATTAGGTTTTAATTTCACAGCTGTCCGTTTTACTTTGTCGTTTGAAAGCAATAATGTGTTTCAAATTAGGCATTTTGTCGTAATTTGCTAGCGAAAGTGCAGCAGCTAACTAGGCGTTTAAGACGGATTCCCAACGCTTGGGAGTTTCGGCTCTAGGTTGAGTTTTGTGTTTAAGGCGCAATGGTTTAGGATTGTGGTCGCGTTGCTCACCACTTAACGCAGCGTTATGCTTAATCACCTAAAATCAGTGGATTATGGTTTTCTTTGTTCCCTCAGCTTTTCAGTTTTGAGTTTGTCGGCAAGTCGGCTTTTTTGAGCGCTGTTTTTCGGACTCTTATTCTTTGGCGCTAGAAATTCAGAGAATTGCCTCAATCAATTTTTGGGCAAGCGCGAGGTTAGGGCAGTTGACTCAATCAGAAGTCCATTTCTAGGTTTTCAAACTTCAAACTAGATTTGCCAAAAATCCGAGCCTGATTATCAAAACTATGATTCATTTCGGTTTTCTAATCTTTGCCTTTTGTTTGTGAATCAAAGTCGAGTTAATCTTAGTTCTATTAAAACGTAACCCATTGAAGCTTAAGCATAACAAAGCGTTTAAGTGGGATTTGGCACGCGTGGCATTTTCGGTTTGCGTTGGGTTCAGTGATTAAGTCGCTGTGCGGTAGCTTTTGTATTGCGTGCCTGCACCCCTTAACGCGGCGTTATGTATATTCAACTACTAACCTCAAAAGTCCTGCGTTTTCAGATATTAATTATTATTGATGTGATGCAAAATGCTGAGTGTTTCATATGAATATAAATTAGATTCTAATTTGATAAAGGAGATAAAATTAATGAGAGTAACAGTTGTAATTGTGTTTCTGATGGCGTTGTTAGGTTGTCAAAGTACAGCTAGTACGCAAAGGACATTAGCTCCTATTATGAAACAACTATTAGCTCCTAAAAGCCAAGAGATAGAGGCGCATAGTCTGTCAAACTATGTAAATCGAGCGTCAGAATTAGCTTCAAAGAAAGGGTATGAGTACTTTGCATTAGTTTCAAAATTGAACAGTCAACGTCAGCCAAGCATATGGGTTTACTTATACAGCAATGATGAAGAACTGCAATCTTTGTATGAAAAAATAAGAAAAAACAATAAGATGAGCTTGATCGATGTATTTATTACGGAAGAAAGCAAAGGGCGTCGATATATGAGAACCGAATCAGTTCCGGGAGTAGCCTAGTATGTTCGAGAGGGAATATACATAACAAAGCATTTAAGAGTGACTCACAACGCTTGGCGATTTCAGTTTAAACTTGGCTTTAGTGTTTAAGGTGCAATGGTTTAAGCTAGGTGTTTAGCGTTGTTCGCACCTTAATGCGGCGTTAGCTGTTTTCTGAAGTCTGACGGTTTATTGTGTCGGTAAGCGGATACATAGAATATATGGGGCGTTCATGGAAGGTGTTGTAGTCGAAAAAAGTAAGATGGGTGAGATTGTATATCTACACT
>NZ_CAWPQZ010000093.1:0-3383 GCF_963889785.1 Vibrio sp. S12_S33
TTGAAAACGATCAATCTCAGGTTGTTCAAGAATCCATTTCGACCAAGACAACTTGCCGAAAACACGGAGCGAATTCTCAATGAAATCGTAGAATTAACCTCAAAAACTCATCCAACACATAACGCCCGCTTAAGGGGCAGACAACGCTACTACCAACTTACCGCATAACACCGTAACCACACAAACCAACGCATAGTAAAAATGCCGCGCGTTGGCTGTCCCTCTTGAAGCGTTTGTTAGCACAAAGTATACCAATGATTTCTAGCCCCAGCCATGAGGCATGCTTTCATTCTCGTTGTACTCGGATCCACAAACAGCACACTTGAAATAGCTGATATTTGATTTCGAGTTATTTTGATTAAGTAATACGCTAAACACAAAATGAAGAATTTTGTACTTTGGATTATTCTTCTCAGTCTTTTGGGCTTCAACCTCAGAAGCACTTAATCTTCGATGCAATGTTTTTTTATTACATTTACTGCAATACAGCTCTGTACCATTATCAGAATCAGACATAAAAACTTTCCTTGTATGCAAATCTCAATCTTTGTGCTAACGCCCAATTAAGTGGTGAACAACGCACTGGCCAAGCCGCTGCATTGCACCGTAAACACTTTACCTGACGCATAGTAAAACTGCCACGCGTTGAGAATCCACTTGAATTGTTTGTTATGTGAATTTTACCGTGAATTCAAAGTAAACCACCGTAGAAATGAAGAGATTTTAATAAGTTACCTGCAAAAACGATACTTACTAAAACCTAAATTTCACAGCGATCTTAGCCAAAGAGAGCCACTTACAGAATCAACAACAAAGAAAGCGCCCTTTCAGCCACAACAAAACATTTTGCTTCACCAGACTTTCAGAGCTGAATGTCAGCAAGAAAATCAGTCAAAAAGGCATTTCAATTAAAGCGATTTGAAACCGATAAAATTCAACATAAACCAGATCCAAAACGCAATTGAGGCAACCCAAGAACCTTGGAAATGATCAATCTCAGATTGTTCAAGAATCCATTTCGAGCAAGCCAACCTGCCGAAAACACGGAACAAATTCTCAATGAAATCGTAGCTTTGCCCCTAAAAATTCATCAAACACATAACGCCCAATTAAGGGGTGAGCAACGCTACCACCCAACCTAACGCATTGTACCGTAAACACTAAAATTGAAGTAAAAGCAAAATGCCAAGCGTTGGGAATCCCTCTTAAATTGTTTGTTAAATGGCTATTTTCTCTTCACATCATCAAAAGTAATTCTATCTGAATCTAACTTTTCCCCGACATAAATGACGACCTCTCGTGCTCCACTACCTAGGGCAAGCTCTCTTAAAACTCTTTCCTCAACGTTTGTTAAGCCGCCTTCTGTTTTCTCTAGTTGGTGCATTATGATTCGAGGTGCTGGTTTGAAAATTTTCGATTTATGTATTTCTCGAACACCGTGTTGTATCAATTTTTCAGCAACATAAAAATCAGCAACAAAAGAGCGTGGATGAGCAAACGGGTTAATGACCTTAACACCGGTTCCTGACTGTAACTTAGCCTCTGAACCGACACCTTTCATCACACGGATTTTACCTGCAGTTTCCACGGCTAAATATGGCTCGTACTCAAGTTTGGGACCATTTCCTATCGTTCGAATGACTATTTTACTTTCACTCAACTCCACTAATAAGTCATAAGAAATTAGTCCTCTAATAAACATACCCATTACTTTACTACTCTCCTTTGAGTGACATAGTCAACCTAGCCATTTAACGCCAAATTAAGGTGTGAACAACGCTAGCACCCTACCTAAAGGATTGTGCCATAAACACAAAACTAGACTGAAGTGAAAGCGCCAAGCGTTGTGAATCACTCTTAAATTTATTGTTATGTGTATTTTCTACCCTAATTTAGCACCACAGCTTGGGCAAAATTTATTATCACCTTTGATTTCTTCACCGCAACTCGCGCAGTACGACTGAGCCTGTGGAGTATCACGACCTAATATCTTGTTAAATGGGTCTGGCTCCTTATCAGGAGAGACTATGTCTTGCGCTGAAAACCTATTTTGGGCAAATGCATTATAAATATGGTAAATACCAGTAATAATTGAAGATACGATTATAAAATATCCAATCAGACTCCAATATTCTGGGCCGGAATCAGCCGTTGTATTAATCCAAACAACTCCAAATAGAGTACCCCCCACTAGTTCACTTAACCCCCTTCCTAAAGACGGTGCGCGACCCGTTTTTATAGATGCAATATTCCCTTGTTCATCTGCCATTGTAACTTTCTGTACTGAGTCATTTTTTTGCCCTTCTTTTGATGGCTCTTTCATATTCCTACCTATATCCGTTGTAACTTTAGTTCTTTCTGTATACACATAACGCCCAATTAAGGGGTGAACAACGCATTCACCCAAACCTAAAGCATTGTGCCATAAACACTAAATTTGAAGTAGAAGCAAAAATGCCAAGCGTTGTGAATCCCTCTTAAATTGATTGTTATAGCTGGCCTGACGAGTGCTCCGATTTATTGTCCAATTCATAGCGCATTTGATACTCAAATGTTTCTAATGCATCGCTAACTTTTCCAATAAGCGCAGAAAAGACTTCGACGTTAATCTGCTTCAAGTCTTTGTTTGGAATCTCACCACTTCTTGTTTTGCTATACCGAAAGTTCATCGACTCTGGATCGATGGTACATAGCTCATCCATAATTTTGTCAATGAAACTTATTTCTTTTTGATTGCTCCGATTATTCAATTTTCGGTAGTAACCTTTAACTTGAGGCCACAGATCTTTGATTTTATGAGTTGGGGTCACTTTATCATTACTATCGTGAAGTTGAATGTTTAGCTCAATAATATTTTTTAGTTGCAATTCAATGTGATGACGATAAAGAAAAACTATCGGATATACCAAATAGTCTATTTCAGAATGATTTTTGATGATCTTTTTGACTAACGCATCAGCAGCCTTTTTATAACCATATATGTATCCATGAGACATATCTGATTGAAAATTCAAGCAAGCATTTGTATGCCAATTTTCATGTTCAGAAAATAGTGACTCGAAATCCATAGTTTTCTCCATAAGCTATAACGCCCAATTAAGGTGTGAAGCACGCAACCACGACACTCAATTGGAACACCGTAAACACGAAAACCGACCCAAACCAAAATTGCCGAGCGTGCTGAATCACTCTTAAATTGTTTGTTAAATTACAATAGTTTGAAGAAGTAAACTGTGCCTTCTAGCTCACCTGTTGAACTACGTGCGAACTGAGGAATTTGACCTGCCTCGGTATAACCAATTGAACGATATAATGAAGATGCAATGTCACCTAAACGTGTGTCGAGAACCAGCAATGACAAACCAAGTTCACAAGCTACGCTT
>NZ_CAWPQZ010000094.1:0-3366 GCF_963889785.1 Vibrio sp. S12_S33
ACACACCGGACAAATCTCAGCTTCTCAACTATCTCGCCAGTGGCACTTTTCGGGAAGTGTTTGAACTTAACGAAGTCTGCTTACGGGAAATGTTGTGTTTGTTAAGTTCGTTGGCGCGGCTTCTTTGTTGTTGAAATTCATAAATGCCTAAATTCGTTTTGTGTGCTTTGTCGTTAGCTTTTTCGATAGAATTCTTTGCAAATTACCATGCTCTGGAATGGGGGTTTTCTCGGTCATTTCTTCTTTGCCAAGCGCATTTCGTGGATTGGGTTTTAATTTCACAGCTGTCTGTTTTACTTTGCCGTTTTAAAGCAATAATGTGTTTCAAATTAGGCACTTTGGCGTAATTTTCTAGCGAAAGTGCAGCAGCTAACTAGGCGTTTAAGACGGATTCCCAACGCTTGGGAGTTTCGGCTCTAGGTTGAGTGTTGTGTTTAAGGCACAATGGTTTAGGATTGTGGTCGCGTTGCTCACCACTTAACGCAGCGTTATGTGTTTGATGAGTTTTTAAGGTCAAATCTACGATTTCATTGAGAATTCGTTCCGTGTTTTCGGCAAGTTGGCTTAGTCGAAATGAATCTTTGGACAACCTGAGATTTATCGTTTTCAAGGTTCTTGGGTTGCCTCAATTAAGTTTTGGATCTGGCTTGTGTTGAGTTTCGTCGGTTTCAAATCGCTTTAATTGAAATGTCTTTTTGAGTTATTTGCTTGCTGACATTCAGCTCAGAAAGTCTGGTGAAGCAAAAGGTTTTGTTGTGGCTGAAAGGGCGCTTTCTTTGTTGTTGGTTCTGTAAATGGCTCTCTTTGGCTCAGAACGCTGTGAAATTTAGGTTTTGGTAAGCATCGTTTTTGTACGTAACTTATTCAAATCTCTTCCTTTCTACGGTGGTTTACTTTGAATTCACGGTAAAATTCACATAACAAGCAATTCAAGTGGATTCTCAACGCGTGGCAGTTTTACTATGCGTTAGGTAAAGTGTTTTATGGTGCAATGCAGCGGCTTGGTCAGTGCGTTGTTCACCACTTAATTGGGCGTTAGTAGTTAGAGGTAGTTATGTCGATTGTAAATAAAATCATCGAGTCAGCAGAAAGCGATGTTGATGTGCTAAGAAGGCTTGATGCAGAGGGAGATAACTTTTCATTATTCAGAGAAGTTGATTTTCACTTTAAGTGCCCTGATTCTCATACGGCCGATGTCGTTGCTGGGTTTATCAATGACTTTCAGTTTGGAGTAGCGAAACATGTAGTTCATGATGGACTTCATTATGTTGATGTAAAAATAACAATGCCAGTAAATCAAAATATAATCTCTTGTGTATCTGGTTTTATGGTCTGTGTAGCCGAACTGTACAAGGTTGAATTTGATGGTTGGGGATGCGTGGCTACAAACTACTAACAAACTGCTCAAGAGGGATTCGCAACGCGTGGCATTTTTACTATGCGTTGAATTTAGTGATTAAGGTGGTTTGCGGCGGCTTCGGTATTGCGTTGCTCACCCCTTAGCAGGGCGTTATGTGCTTGGGAGGAAAAATGTCAGTTTGGCAAAAAATCATTAGTGAAGTTGAAACAAAAGTTAATAATCAAAAGCTTCACACACTAGGCGAAATGAAAGAAATAGTATCGAATAAAGATTCTGGCTTTTACTGGATTTACACAAGGATATCGGCTCAAAAGTTCCTTGATTGTTCTGCTCCAGATAACTTAGTTCATATTGACTTCGCTGAACTAGCAAAAGTAAATCTTCCTTTTGAGTGGACTATAAAGCAATTTGACGATGATTATTGGTGTGTCTACAACGGTAAAGGTAAAGCTTTACGAGATAGATTGGCGGCAGCATTTACTAATACTCAAGGCGCAACAGGAAAACTCGCTTTAGAGCGATGTTTTGAGGTTGATGAGTTTCGCGTTAAGTTTGTAATTTGTGATAGTTCAGATGGGCAGTATGGTATTAGGTGGGCATATGCGGGCATTGAACGAGACTTAGAGAGGGTTTGGAGATTGAATAATGGTTGGCCATTTTTATGTCGCACATAACAAACTGTTTAAGAGTGATTCGCAACGCGTGGCATTTTCACTATGCGTTGCGTTTAGTGTTTAAGGTGGCATGCGGCGGCTAAGGTATTGCGTTGCTCACACCTTAACAGGGCGTTATGTGTTGGATGAGTTTTTAGGGTTAACTCTACGATTTCATTGAGAATTCGTTCCGTGTTTTCGGCAAGTTGGCTTGGTCGAAATGGATTCTTGAACAACCTGAGATTGATCGTTTTCAAGGTTCTTGGGTTGCCTCAATGGAGTTTTGGATCTGGTTTGTGTTGAGTTTCGGCGGTTTCCAGTTGCTTTAATTGAAATGTCTTTTTGACTGATTCTCTTGCTGAAGATCAGCTCTGAAAGTCTGGTGAATTCAAAAGGTTTGGTTTTGGCTGAAAGGGCGCTTTCTTTATTGTTGATTCTGTAAGTGGCTCTCTTGGGCTAAGATCGCTGTAAAATTTAGGTTTTGGTCAGCATCGTTTTTACACGTAACTTATTCAAATTTCTTCGTTTCTACGGTGGCTTACTTTGAATTCACGGTTACATTCACATAACAAGCAATTCAAGTGGATTCTCAACGCGTGGCAGTTTTACTATGCGTTAGGTAAAGTGTTTTATGGTGTTATGCAGCGGCTTGGTCAGTGCGTTGTTCACCACTTAATTGGGCGTTATGTGTTGGATGAGTTTTTGAGGTTAATTCTACGATTTCATTGAGAATTCGCTCCGTGTTTTCGGCAAGTTGTCTTGGTCGAAATGGATTCTTGAACAACCTGAGATTGATCGTTTTCAAGGTTCTTGGGTTGCCTCAATTAAGTTTTGGATCTGGTTTGTGTTGAATTTCGTCAGTTTTAAATCGCTTTAATTGAAATGTCTTTTTGACTGATTTGCTTGTTGAAGTTCAGCTCTGAAAGTCTAGTGAAGCAAAAGGTTTTGTTGTGGCTGAAAGGGCGCTTTCTTTGTTTTTGATCCTGTAAGTGGCTCTCGTTGGCTCAGATCGCTGTGAAATTTAGGTTTTGGTAAGCATCGTTGTTGTACGTAACTTATTCAAATTTCTTCGTTTCTACGGTGGTTTACTTTGAATTCATAGCTAAATTCACATAACAAACAATTCAAGTGGATTCTCAACGCGTGGCAGTTTTACTATGCGTCAGGTAAAGTGTTTTACGGTGTTATGCAGTGGCTTGGTCAGTGCGTTGTTCACCACTTAATTGGGCGTTAGCTGGGGTTAAGAAAAACGGTGAATTTAGGGTGGAAAGGCTTTGGGTTTTCTAGCTACACACCGGATAAATCTCAGTTTCTCAACTATCTCGCCAGTGGCACTTTTCGGGAAGTGTTTGA
>NZ_CAWPQZ010000095.1:0-3291 GCF_963889785.1 Vibrio sp. S12_S33
TGTCATCGGAGATACCGAATACAAGAGTCCCAATATCACTGGGCAATGGTGGAATATCAGCGCCTCACGCATACCTGTGGGTTGGGGGAATTATGAGGGGATCCGCCAGCGCCGCATTAAGGTGTGAGCAGCGCTTGGTTATACTTGAGCGAAGCGAAACTGCCAAGCGTTGCGAATCACTCTTAAATGCTTTGTTAACTGTATTTTTCCATGACGAAGTTTCTTAGCTTCTGACCACGAACTTCCACTTCTTGAGCTTGAACGACTTTAAATCCAAAGTATTCATAAAACGGTCTAGCTGTAATACTTACTTCAGAATACAAACGCTTAATACCGCGTTGTTCTGCCATGCTAAATACATGAGACATTAAAGCTTTACCCACGCCCTGCCCTTGGTATTCATGATGACAAAAGAAGTGGTCAATTAACCCATTTGGTTGTAAATCAGTATAACCAACAATAATGTTATCTACCTCAGCAACAAATGGTGATAAGCCTGACATTCGCTTTTTCCAAACCGATAAATCAAGATGCTCAGGAGCCCACGCCTCTACTTGCTCTTGGGAGTAGTCACGAAGGTTGACGTTACGAATAGTGTAAAAGTGGATATCCCAAAGCACTTGAGCATCCGATTCAATGTACTCTCTAATTGTAACCATCGTACTTCCTCCGTAATACAGTTAACGCCTTGTTAACTGTATGATTGACGTAATGTTGAAAATTTTTCACACAGTAAAAGATACTCTGCTTTTCTTTGCCCCTCAACTTTCCCTTTAGGTGGAAACCAAGAGATCCCTGCATCAATTGCACTAAGAAAACAAAGAAAGTTAATTAATGAGATGACCTTATAAAAGCTAATTTTGCTTCCAAAATCTAAGTCTGTATATACGCCATGAGTAATCCCATTTCGATTAGTATTATCTTCATGAGGATATATTTTAGAATCTGAGTACAGTTTTTTAACTGCAAACTTACGAAAAGAGTCAATCATGGACTCAATTTCTTCGTAGTCACCAATTTTATTATTGACAACTTGTGTTTTGCAGCTTTCGCATAGATTTATGATCGTCTTCTTAATATGTTCATGACCCACACCTCGATGTTTAGACAGTTTACGGGCAATTCCTTCAATAACTGGGATTAATGTACTTACAGAAGCGTAATTTAAACCTAAAAAGTGGCTTTCAATACCATTATCAATAATACTGAGATAATCTTTCACAAAGGGGGTGACTGTGTATTTCTCAGTAAATATCGCAGATATATTTTCAATAGAATAGACTGACGATAGTACATTGTTTAATGCATCGTGTTTATTTTCACCATTGTTTTTAGTTGCATCTAGGATTGATTCTAGCTGTCCCATATTAATATATGGTGGAATAAACCAGCCTATTTCGTCCAAGCTAATAGCAAAAAAATCCAAACTACCCACGATTTCCTCCTGATACAGTTAACGCCCGCTTAAGGGGCAGACAACGCTACTACCAAGTTTCCGTATAACACCGTAATCACAAAAACCAACGCATGATAAAAATGCCACGCGTTGGCTGTCCCTCTTGAAGCGTTTGTTATGTTTTATTGGATTCAATTACTTAAGTAAACCTAAACGTTGACCAACTTTTATTGAATCAAATGGTAACTTATATGCTGATTGAATTTTATTTATCTCGTTTAGATCTAGTCCTTTCACATAGCTAATATGTTTTGGGTCTGTGGTTGCTCCAATATCATCGAATAGTTTTTGTTGTTGTGGTGATAGCTGATATTCAGTCGCTTTTAGCGCTTCCCTTTCTGCCTTTGAGCAATTATCTCTGTTATCAATAGATAAATACAATATGACCATTTTTTGATCTTTAGATTCTAAAGACTCAAACCAAGATGTTATTGGAAAATCTAGCGAGTTTGATTGAGCAATTTGATTGCATTCTTCAATTTTCTTAGCATAAGCTTCAAAATTTTTTTCAAATGAAGCGGCGCAGCCTAATGTAGAAAAAAGAAAAAGTGATATAAATAGTTTATAGCGCAGCACGGCTGACACACCTCCAAAATTCGCCTTCTTCACCATATGTAGTCCAAGTCATAGGCTCGGCTATATCATATATACGTCTTTTAGTAATAGCACCGCTCGCTTGAGCTAACTTTCCAAATTCAACCCAGTCATATGCAGCTATATCTATCATCTGGTTCGCGGCATTCTTTCGACCAAGGAAAATATCTAAGATTGGAACAGCGGCTAATGATAATGTAAACATCCTGCTGCTTTCCATAATGTCCTGAATTTGTTTTACCGAATCTAAGCTTCGATTAGACAGTTTCAGGTTATTGACAGAGCAATATCCTAATTCAGCCATGAATCTACTCCAAAAATCATATTGATAAAGGCATGATAATACCAAATGATAAGTGACACAGGAGAAAACGTTTTGATTATATGCATCAAGATCACTCTCACAGGTTCATAAAGAAAACATAACGCCCAATTAAGTAGTGAGCAGCGCAACCACCCAACCTAGACAATTGCGCCTTAATCACAAAAGCTGATTCAAACCGAAAACGCCAAGCGTTGCGAATCTACTTAAATTGATTGTTAGTTAACTTTTCCCAAAGACTTACCAAAGAATCCGAGACTTTGCCAAACAGTACCTCAAAAATATGATCACGACGATTAGATATGACATCAAAACCGGTATTATGTGCAATAACGGTGTCACCGTAAACCGACTCAGCAGTTACTCTGACTGAAGAACCATCAAGCTTGTTAGTTACTGTATTATAAAGAGCATATCTATAGATAACTTCGGAAGAGTTAGCACTTAAACAGAATGGTAATGATGTTTCTATGTCCTTACTGTGGGGATTTTTTTGCTGGATAACTTCAAAGAAGCTATTGAACGATGTTATCTCAATAGTTTCCCCATCAGCTAGAAGTAATTCGACTTTTTTTAAGATTGCAGCTCCATTACCATCGTTAATCAGCTTAAACTCATAAACCACAGAATTGTCCTGCGTAGAGGCTGAAAAATACGTATGTAGTATCGGTAGCAACTCTTTTCGATTGTGTTGACGCTGAATAAATAAAGTAATGCATGCAACCATCAACGCTAAAAAAACCAGAAATATTTCCATTATTCTCCGTACCTGTCATGTTAACTAACGCCGCGTTCTTACGAATCCCCTCATAATTTCTATATAAAACAATGAGTAGACGCGCATCGCTCATTCTGATCTAATGAATTTCGCCAAAAACACACCTGATTAAATGGATTTAATAGGGAGCCCTAACGATGC
>NZ_CAWPQZ010000096.1:0-3221 GCF_963889785.1 Vibrio sp. S12_S33
AACGCTTACATTCTATGCAACGAAATCGCTGAAAGCCCGTTACTCCCTTACCGTGTTTACGTACATATTCAGTTTGGTTACAAAATCGACATTGAACTTGAATGGTAGCCATGATTTCTTGTTTGAGAGTGAAAAGGTTACCATTTTAACACAAGTTCTCCATGTTGGAGTCACGACCGGATTTCTAATATCATGCTAGAAGCTCATTCAATTCAAAGAACTTTTAGTGAGGCGGAAGTAGATCGTTTCGGTTTAGTTCATGTTTATCATCAATAGATTTTGCAAATTTAGCTATCGTCACAAAATCATCAACCGCCCATACTTTTTTACTTGTGAGATCCGAAGGCAACGCAGAGAAATTTTTCTCTTTTTTGCTTGCAACTAAGGTTAGGTATCCCCACGACTCCAAATTAGCAAGCGGCCCCAATGAAAGTGTCACTCGCTCCTCAGTATCGCCCCAATTAGGCTTAATCGTAAGACGAGGTGTGTAGTCTCGAGTTTTTACTACCCATTTATCAGGTAGACGTTTGCCGCTATCCCACCACGCGCCATCCATATCATTCATTATTTTTTCAGTACGATCATAATCTTGGGCACCTAGCTCTTGAAGCTTACGTTGAAACACTTCTGTAAATGCCACTTGGTATGTTTCTTTCGTCAGCTCTGGCAAGTTTTGCAATACCTCTATGGCAATGATAGAACCTAGCATGTTTGAATAGAGATCTTCAGGAGAGAATGCTGAAGGGTACTCTTTAAACCCCTTCACAGATGTGAACCCAAACCATTGTGCAATTTCATGCCACTGAGCAAGACGAAAAGCGAGAAGTGCACTTAACTGTATTTCAGCCAATTTTTGTTCATCAGCCATCATTCCAACGGCTTGTTGGGTCAAGTTGATAACACGGCTACGCAATTCATCGTCTAAGACAATTTGCATATCCGTTCCTAGGTTATCTTTAATTTGTGTGTACAAAAATGCAGTATAGTCCGCGGTATCTCGAACATGAGCAGTATCGATAATTCCGCCTTTGTTAGTATAAATCAGGCCATTTTTTTCATCACCAGTTCCCAATAAGCTACTTGTAACACCCTGGCTACCATCGTTGTACCTGTGTTGTTCTAGGTCAGACAGTTCAACAATGTTATCCACTTTAAAAAAGGGAACTGGAATCACACCTAACTCAGACTTCATATGAATACCAAAGGCGCAGCAAGGTCTAAGTCCCGTGGGAGCGACGCTTTCAGCAGCAAAGCTTGGTGCATTTACTAGTAATAAGTTGAGTGCTATAACCGATTTTAATTTCATCTTTTACCTTTTGATTACGACTTGAGTCAGAATGCTTCATGAATATTGAAATAGAGGGTACTTTCATCACCAAAACCAAAATCTAGGCGAACATTGACTCGTGGTTTGAAAGCAAAACGATAACCAATCCCGTAAGTGGGTAACCAGTTATCATCGAACAGTTCATCAAAGTGACCAGCGACATTGCCAGCCCAATTACCAGACGCACATCACAAGTTAAAGACAAGTAACTTGCGAACTTCGGCGCATTATGCACGCCAGGCAGAAATTTTCAATTAGTATACTTTTAGATCAGCCTGTACGGCAGTGAACTATACAACATCAGCATAAAAACAAGTTGCACAAGTTGTTAGGTTAAAACCAAGATATGATGGCTGTTTCACTAAACCCATAAGAATCAGTTCGGACTCCTCATGGCAACTCAATGAAACTTACACTAGGGTGAAAGGAAAATGGTTCTATCTTCATCATGCCATCAATCTTTTCCTAGTTGAGACTCAAATCAGTTGATCTACCAATAGAACTCTTATTCATAAAGGTTCCGATAACCTTATCATGCATTTCTTCTGACTTTGAAAAACCGATGTTCTTACGAACTAAACGCTTAAGTCTGGAATGTAACATCAGATTTGTTCGCTCTATGCGTTGCGTAAACCTCTAATTTCGCTCTGAAAATGGTGAGCTAAACTTGGGTGGAATTTGATAACGAAAGTACCATGCACAGAAGAAAATGTGATGTCTTAAATTGAATGATCGAGCGACACGCACGCGAATTGTACCTAATACGTACACTTCCAAATATAAGCCTTGCTATTAAATCAAGCACACCACTTTCATAAGTCGTTACATAACTCAAGGCTTTAACCCTTTACATCTGGCGTGACTGGATGAACACTCCGTATCAAAGTAAAATGGCAGACAACATTGTAGAGTCAGTAGAATTATGAGTAACACAACCGCGAAAAAGTCCAATCCCCTATTCGAGATCCTGTTTAACGTATTCATCCCTTCCTTCATATTAATGAAATTTAGTGGCGATGAGCACTTAGGAACAGCGATGGCACTGGCTGTCGCGCTGGCATTTCCGATCATTTATGGTGGCATGGATCTGATTCGGAATAAGAAATTTAACTTCATTTCCGCACTCGGTTTTATCAGTGTGCTATTAACCGGTGGTATCGGTCTGCTGGAGCTGGATACACGTTGGTTAGCACTAAAAGAGGCCTTAATTCCAGGTTTGATCGGGCTTGCTGTATTGGGTTCCACCTTTACTCGCTATCCGCTGATGCAAAAAATACTGCTCAATGCCAGCGTGTTGAACCTACCGCAGATCAACGAGCGCTTGCAAGAGAATGGCAAAACTGAAGCATTTGAACGCTGCTTAATGTCTTCAAATTACTTGTTTGCCAGCACCTTTGCGTTTTCATCGGCAATGAACTATTTCCTCGCCACTTGGATTGTAACGAGCCCAGCAGGTACTGCGGCCTTTAATGAAGAATTGGGTAAGATGACACTGTACAGCTACCCGATGATTGCAATTCCAAGTATGTTGATGATGTTTGGCATTTTCTATTACATCTGGCGCCAAGTCCGTGCAATGACATCGCTAGAAATAGAACAGATTTTCCACATCAAATAACGCCCCACTTAATGCGGTAATGTAATCACTGATTGCCACCGCTACCTAAATAATTCGGTCGAGACTCAAATCGGTGGATATGTGTTAATATAGCCACCGATTTGAGTCTCGACCCGTATTTCTTCCTTTCCAGTTCTCTATCTCTCTCTTTTTATTCTGTGGATACAGAAAACCACGGGTTTACCCGTGGATGAATGCCTTTGGAGACGGTACGATGGATAAATGCAATATTACACCTCGTCCCATAGTGTCTATTACACGAAGTATCACGTAGTT
>NZ_CAWPQZ010000097.1:0-3170 GCF_963889785.1 Vibrio sp. S12_S33
TTCTTTGTTTGCCTCAATCGGTTTTAGCGTTGGCGTGTTGTCAATTTAGTTGGCGCAAAGTGTGGAAAGAGCAAGTTAATCGATCATTTTGTATTTGTTGAAGGCTTTGCTCGTTGAGTTTGTTTGGCTCAAAAGCCTAGTTTGTCGCTGAAAGGCAGACTTCATTTTTGCGGCTTATTTATCACGGCTTTTGCTTGGGTTGATTCTTGAATCACTCGACTATTGCAATTGTGGTTTTTGATCGAGTAAAGTCAGCTTATCTTATTGAATTTGCATAACAAACAATTCAAGTGGATTCTCAACGCGTGGCAGTTTTACTATGCGTTGAGTAAAGTGTTTTACGGTGCAATGCAGCGGCTTGGTCAGTGCGTTGTTCACCACTTAATTGGGCGTTATGTGTTTGGTCAGTTTTTAGGTCAAAGCTACGATTTCATTGAGAATTCGTTCCGTGTTTTCGGCAAGTTGGCTTGGTCGAAATGGATTCTTGAACAACCTGAGATTGATCGTTTTCAAGGTTCTTGGGTTGCCTCAATTAAGTTTTGGATCTGGCTTGTGTTGAGTTTCGTCAGTTTCAAATCGCTTTAATTGAAATGTCTTTTTGACTGATTCTCTTGCTGACATTCAGCTCTGAAAGTCTGGTGAAGTAAAAGGTTTTGTTATGGCTGAAAGGGCGCTTTCTTTGTTGTTGATTCTGCAAGTGGTTTTCTTCGGCTCAGATCGCTGTAAAATTTAGGCTTTGGTCAGCATCGTTTTTGCACGTAACTTATTCAATTTCCTTCGTTTCTACGGTGGTTTACTTTGAATTCACGGTAAAATTCACATAACAAGCAATTCAAGTGGATTCTCAACGCGTGGCAGTTTTACTATGCGTCAGGTAAAGTGTTTTATGGTGTTATGCAGCGGCTTTGTCAGTGCGTTGTTCACCACTTAATTGGGCGTTATGTGGTTGGAGAGAAATTATGAATCCATCAGCGGTTCTTGTTCATGTCCTAGATGTAGCGAAAGGGCTTGAATGGTACAAGAAAGCTTTTCCAGAAGCTGTTCCGGTTTACCATCCTGAATTTGATTTCACGGCACTTGATCTAAATGGTTTCTCACTAGAAATAGTCCAAGCAGACAAAAAGGTTGGTGCTGGTAAAAGTGGTACAGTTGTTTACTGGTCAGTAGATAATTTATGTGTTGCTCTGGCTCATTTTGAAGAACTAGGTGCGTGTCTTTATCGTGGACCAATGGAAATTGAAGATGGGCTTTCAATGTGCCAAGTTGAGGACCCATTTGGAAACTTAATAGGACTACGTGGGAAAACCACATAACAAACAATTTAAGAGGGATTCCCAACGCTTGGCATTTTTGCTTCTACTTCAAGTTAAGTGTTTATGGCACAATGCTTTAGGTTGGGTGGTAGCGTTGCTCACCCCTTAATTGGGCGTTATGTGGTAGGTGGGTTGTTGTCATCGAAGACAACCTTTATAATTCAAAATAAAGATTAAACCTACCATAAATCATAAGGTTATAGGTATGAGTTCAAATAACAAGAAAGCCTCATGTGCAGTTTGTGGCACTCAGATAGAAGAAAACCGTTTAGAAGTTCATCATATCAAACCACTAAAAGATGGTGGTGAACATTTGCCAGATAACATTGTTCATATTTGTCCAAAGTGTCATCGAGAAATTCATACGACAAATAATAACCGCTTAGCGGGCGCTGGTCTTGGTGGCGCTATTCTAGGTGCTTCACTAGCTGGTCCGGCCGGAGCACTAGTTGGTGGTTTAGTTGGCCTTCTTATGGGAGATTCTGTAAACAAATCTAAGACTCCAGAGAATAAAGGAAACAACGATGGATAAGGTTGTTTTCATTCCCTCAGCCATTTTAGGACTTATTTTTATCTCAATTTATGCATATAAATGTCATGCCGCTAAGAAAAAGTTTAGCCACCAAGTCATGGTAAATGCTGTGCTTCAGGCTAGTGGTATAGTATGTGGGGGATTGCTAATATTAAGTACATTCTTTGAACAGCTAAACCAGTACTTAACCAATATTGACTTATATATATTCATATCCGGTCTTGCCGTCCTAGCTGTATCTATACAGTCTACATACAACGATATTTTTTCTATTAAGGAAAGTAAAAAGGCAAGTTTAGAGTCTCGCGAGGAAACAACAGCATCGTAACCTTTGCCACATAACAAAGCATTTAAGAGGGATTCACAACGCTTGGCAGTTTTGGTTTGAATTGGCTTTAGTGTTTACGGCACAATGGTTTAGGTTAGGTGGTGGCGTTGTTCACCCCTTAATGCGGCGTTATGTGTTGGATGAGTTTTTAAGGTCAAAGCTACGATTTCATTGATAATTCGTTTCGTGTTTTCGGCAAGTTGGCTTGGTCAAACTGGATTCTTGAACAATCTGAGATTGATCGTTTTTAAGGTTCTTGAGTTGCCTCAATTAAGTTTTGGATCTGGTTTGTGTTAAGTTTCGTCAGTTTCAAATCGCTTAAATTGAAATGCTTTTTTGACTGATTCACTTGCTGAAGTTCAGCCCTGAAAATCTGGTGACGTAAAAGGTTTGGCGGTCGCTGAAAGGGCGCTTTCTTTGTTGTTGATTCTGCAAGTGGCTCTCTTTGGCTCAGATCGCCGTGAAATTTAGGTTTTGGTAAGCATCGTTTTTGTACGTAACTTATTCAAATATCTTCATTTCTACGGTGGTTTACTTTGAATTTACGGTAAAAATCACATAACAAGCAATTTAAGAGGGATTCCCAACGCTTGGCATTTTTGCTTCTACTTCAAATTTAGTGTTTACGGTACAATGCGTTAGGTTGGGTGGTAGCGTTGCTCACCCCTTAATTGGGCGTTAGGCTATTCAGAGGATACAATGACAGATTTAAAAAATAATGAGCAATATTTCGACGTTTCTTTTGAGAAGTTTTCCTCACCTGATGAGAAATATAACAACGTCGAGTTTGAAGATTGCCAATTCTCCGACTGCGATTTCTCAGCGGTTAAATTTCAGAAATGTAAGTTTACAAACTGCACATTTGAACGGTGTAATTTGAGTTTGGTCGATTTTACAAACTCAAAGCTCTTTGAGCTTAAATTTCAAGACAGTAAGTTAGTTGGCGTTGATTGGACGAAAGCGACATGGCCAGTTTATCACTCAGACTTTGAGCTAA
>NZ_CAWPQZ010000098.1:0-3074 GCF_963889785.1 Vibrio sp. S12_S33
TTACCAAAACCTAAATTTCACAGCGATCTTAGCCAAAGAGAGCCACTTACAGAATCAACAACAAAGAAAGCGCCCTTTCAGCAACCGCTAAATTTTTTGCGTCACCAGATTTTCAGAGCTGAATGTCGGCAAGAAAACCAGTCAAAAGGACATTTCAATTAAAGCGATTTGAAACTGACGAAACTCAACACAAGCCAGATCCAAAACTTAATTGAGGCAACCCAAGAACCTTGAAAACGATCAATCTCAGATTATTCAAGAATCCATTTCGACCAAGCCAACTTGCCGAAAACACAGAACGAATTCTCAATGAAATCGTAGCTTTGACCTTAAAAACTCATCAAACACATAACGCCCAATTAAGGGGTGAGCAACGCTACCACCCGACCTAAGGCATTGTACCGTAACCACTAAAATTGAAGTAGAAGCAAAAATGCCAAGCGTTGGGAATCCCTCTTAAATTGTTTGTTATGGCTCTTTTGCCTCGTATAATACCCTACGAATCAAAACTAGGTGAGGAACATGGAAATATCTAAACTAATTACGCCAGTAACCACTTTATTCGAGAAACTATGGAAAATTCCATTCTTGTACCACCTGACAGCTGTAGCGTTATTAGTGGTTGCAACAAGTCCTGAGCTATTTAAACACACGCCTTTTTATGATGTATTACCACCACATCAAACGAGCATTAGCTTAGCCCTTGTCCTGTATGGCTGCTTCTTTATTTTTAAATTAGTGAGCTATGTTCCATATATTTTTTTGTACCCTATTCGCTTGATGACGTTAAGAAAACTAAGTAAAAATGAATGTGATCTAATCAAAGAGTTTACTGCTAGACAAACAAGCTGTCTCACTTTCAATTCTGATTTAGGTGAACTAAACAGCTTACTTAGAAAGGACGTCCTTGAATACCCCAGTGTTTTAGTTGCAGGAGCGATTGGTTACTCAACAGTAGTGATGTCCGATTGGGCTGAGAGCCTGATATACCGACATAAAAGCATTCTGTCTAACTTACATTCAGACTGAGAGCCATAACGCCGCGTTAAGTGGTGAGCAACGCGACCACAATCCTAAACCATTGCACCTTAAACACAAAACTCAACCTAGAATCGAAACTCCCAAGCGTTGGGAATCCGTCTTAAACGCCTAGTTAGCTGCTGCACTTTCGCTAGCAAATTACGCCAAAATGCCAAATTTGAAACACATTATTGCTTTCAAACGGCAAAGTAAAACGGACAGCTGTGAAATTAAAACCTAATCCACGAAATGCGCTTGGCAAAGAAGAAATGACCGAGAAAACCCCCATTCCTAAGCATGGTAATTTGCAAAGAATTCTATCGAAAAAGCCAACGACAGAGCACACGAAATGAATTTAAGCATTCATGAATTTCAACAACAAAGAAGCTGCGCCAATGAACTTAACAAACACAACATTTCCCGTAAGCAGACTTCGTTAAGTTCAAACACTTCCCGAAAAGTGCCACTGGCGAGATAGTTGAGAAGCTGAGATTTGTCCGGTGTGTAGCTAGAAAACCGAAAGCCTTTCCACCCTAAATTCACCGTTTTTCTTAACCCCAGCTAACGCCCTGTTAAGGTGTGAGCAACGCAATACCTAAGCTTCCGCATACCACCTTAAACACTAAAAGCAACGCATAGCAAAAATGCCAAGCGTTGCGAATCACTCTTAAACAGTTTGTTAGCATTTTTTAACTACGCGCTCAAAACCATAAACGGTAACTAGTGACATCAACACCCATACTAGCCACTTAAAGGCGTTCTGCACTAGAGCAACCTCTATTGGATTACCAACAACAAAGTCCATTAACGGTTGGCGAATTAATGCTCCATGTAAAGCCGCAAGCAACAAACTTAAGATAATAAAAGCTTTAAATTGGCCATATTTGATGATTTTATCTCTGATAAGCCAATACAACACTATTGCTGATATTCCATATTCTAATGATGTCAGCATAGCTATATATCTAACATCCCAAGAAGGAATCACACTTTGCCCTTCCATATATTGTGCAATCCAAGCTTGCAGCCATTCCGCGCTGAATACATGAACGATAAAACCGCAGCTTGATGCGATAGCCGCTATAACAAAATACTGTACATAATTCATAAAAACCTCGAAAACTAGACAGAACTAGGACTAATCAACCACCTTTAAGTTCCGAGATTTCTCATTAAAATGCTAACGCCGCATTAAGGTGCGAACAACGCTAAACACCTAACATAAACCACTGCACCTTAAACACTAAACCCAAGTTTAAACTGAGATCGCCAAGCGTTGTGAGTCACTCTTAAATGCTTTGTTATACATTTCTTACCCACACGGATCCGACAACCCAGAACTCCATGCTTCAATAACCGTTCCGGGATTCTCTATTTTGTAGCAAGCCAGAAGACTTGAAGGTGATTTTATGCCTAGCACTACCCCTTTACCCTCTACTTTCCCGAAGCTGTCTCGATAAACCGATAAAGCAGGTTGAATTATATTTTTCCAGTAAACATCAACCAGCTCGCTTTCACTCGTATATTTAAGGCTTTCGGATAACTTACTGGAACAAAACAGCGTATAAAATGTTACACCACCAGATGACATAACCGATGACTCTAGGGAGCAATTGAGAAGATTACTTTCACCTACTGAAGTCAAAAATGGTTCTAACTCGCTTCCAGCGGCTCTTAGCTCTAGTTGAATATAGGTAAAAGGTAACAGTGTCGTGACAACTAAGAGCAACCCCATACGAAGCTTATTACCAGAGTAATTTTTAAACGCGTGATAATAAGTGAAAGGAAATAGGAAGAGCCCTAAAAAACCCAACCATATCTTTTGCTTAAACATGTCGACAACGACTGTAAAATACAAAACTATCCCTATAAAAATCAGAAAAATAGACAAAGTTAACATAATTGTTATTCATTTCCTTCTTAATGTATAACGCCCAATTAAGTGGTGAACAACGCACTGGCCAAGCCGCTGCATTGCACCATAAAACACTTTACTCAACGCATAGTAAAACTGCCACGCGTTGAGAATCCACTTGAATTGTTTGTTATGTGAA
>NZ_CAWPQZ010000099.1:0-3013 GCF_963889785.1 Vibrio sp. S12_S33
TGAAATTCAGTGCCATTGTCCGCGGTGATAGTCTTAAAGGGTAAGCCTGAGCGGATGATAAGTTCGCTCACTTTTGCATTGAGTGAAGCTGTGGTTCGGTTGTCGAGCTGGCCGATTAAAGTGAGGCCATTCATTCTGTCGACTAAAGTGACGATACAGTGTTTAGTTCCGCAACCAATGACGGTATCAATTTCCCAGTGGCCCGGTTCTTCGCGATTCTCAGCTTCTGACGGTCTTACAGATATATGACGCTTATTGGCAAGGCGTCCTCGACTGTCTTTTGAGTTGTAACGCTTACGCCGCTTTTTGGTCGATTGACGAAGGTGTTTCCACAGTGTTCCTCCTTCTGCTTTGTCGTTCCAAACATATTGGTAAATGAGCTCATGGCTCATTGTTGGATAGCGTCTTACCCTTAGGTATCCGACAATCTGCTGCGGGCTCCAATCCAGCCGTAGCAAGGCTTCAACCAGTGTGAAGTCGGTTTTGGTATAGCGTTTGTTGCGCCTTGAGCGTCTTAATCTACTTCGAGCTTTTTGATGTGCTCGAGCGGGTTGGTAAGACGGGTTCGGCCGATATGCGTTGTATCGAGAATTGCGTTGGAATTCTCGATAGATAGTGCCTCGATGGCGCCCGAGTCGGGATGCGATTTTATCGACACTAATGCCTTGCTTTCTGAGCTCAGAAATCATATACCTTTCAATCTCAGTGAGGTGCGTGTACTTCATGTTTTTTACTTCTTGGCGGGAGCAAAAATGATGATTATCGCATCTCACTGTTTTTATGTTCAGAGGTGTCGCACTTCGTACTTGAATCCAAGTCACATAACAAGCAATTCAAGTGGATTCTCAACGCGTGGCAGTTTTACTATGCGTCAGGTAAAGTGTTTTACGGTGCAATGCGGCGGCTTGGCCAGTGCGTTGTTCACCACTTAATTGGGCGTTAGTTTGCTACAGGCTAGCAGTTAACTAGCCTAAGCTTGCTCTTACATCTGCAATGGTGATGAAGAGTTTGTTTTCAGCGTCTTGAAATGCCTGAAAGCCATAGCGTTCATAAAAATATTTTGCACCGTCTTTGGCATCAACGATAACAACTGGAAATGCAACGCTATCACTAGCAGCTAATAGCTTTCTGAGTGCATCGATGAGCAGCCACTCACCAAAGCCTTTCCCTTTGTATCTGTCATCGACAGCAAGACGGGCAATTAGGCCACCAGAGGTGGATGATTGGTGCTTTTTTTGTAATTTATCGGGCAATGCCTTTAAGTCAATTGGTGTCATTGTTAGTGTGTAAAAGCCGATGATATGTGAGCTGTCGTTATCATCTTCCAGAACAAACGTTCTGGTGTTGTCTTTCTTTGCTTGCTGACTCGCCATTACTTTTAAGTAATTATTGAGAGCTTCGATACCACAGTTGAATCGGTTTCTATCGTGTTTAACTTTATCTAAAAGTACCGTATTCATCATTGAGCCTTGCTCTCGTATCGTTCAGAGGCCGCTCTTAGTTTTGAGTTCTGTGTTGTTGGACGGTCTAATGCGTCCATCAGCAACATCGCATCGGCTTGGCTCAGTTTTAAAGCTTGCTCACGTTCAATGACTTGTTTAGCCTTTTCAATTGCAGCGCTTAGAACAAATGAGTTAATACTAGACATACCAGCGATAGCGGCAGCTTTAGTGAGTAAATCTTGTGTATCGACATCAACTCTAGCGGTGATGCGAGGCAAGGTAGTAGCCATAATGTTATCTCCTGTTGTGTCAAAATGTCACATGGGTATTATGGTCTTAAAATGTGCAATTAGCAATCGTCGTGTCACTTTGGCACGCAAACTAACAAACAATTCAAGTGGATTCTCAACGCGTGGCAGTTTTACTATGCGTTAGGTAAAGTGTTTTACGGTGCAATGCAGTGGCTTGGTCAGTGCGTTGTTCACCACTTAATTGGGCGTTAGCTGTTTTTGACCAAACTATAAGTTTCCTATGGAAATCCAAAGGTTTTCTTTGGTTTTTAGTTGTGCTATGTTTTAACTATTCTTAGTTACAGGAGCTAAATCATGGCAAAGACATTTTTCCCACACGCAGATAAAGTTGCTTACGTTGATGCGAGCGCACCTCACCCAGAAAATACTCAGTACAAGATTTCAATTGGCACTGAAGTGTGGGATGATGAAAATCACGAAGTAGTTAAAATTCAAATGGTTTACAACGGCGCGATTGCTGGGCGTAGAAGTCCTTCCTACCCACTTGGTACAGATGACTACCAGAGAGTAAATACTAAACTGCAAGAGTTAGTCGCAAACCGCTAGGACACAGCTAACAAACGACTATGGTGTCAATAACTATTTTTTAGCTGTATTTTCATCCCATATGACGCCATCTCGTAGCATCGAATTTAGGATAACTACCATCTTTCTAACACACGCGATAATGGCTACTTTTTTGGGTTTTCCTGCGTCAACAAGTCGCGTGTAAGTCGCCTTAAAAACAGGGTTGCATTGCATGGCTGACATCATTGCCATGTATAAAACCGTCCGCACTTGAGCTCGTCCACCTTGGATGACTCTTTTGCCTTTGTAGCGTCCACTTTCTCGTGTAATTGGTGCGACACCAATTAAAGAAGCGGCTTGTTTATTGGTGATATAACCGAGTTCAGGGACATTACTTATAATTGAGGCCGCTGCAATGTTTCCTATTCCAGGAACACTCTGCAAGATAGTGTTTTTGGCTTGGTATTCAGGGCTATCTTCAATTAGTTTAACGAGTTTTTCTTCTAGCTTTGTGATTTGATTTTTTATTGCCGTTAGTATCGGCTTGATGGTCGAGTGAAGAGATTTTGGGAGTATCTGAATTCGGTTTTTTTCCATCGTCTGCATGGATAATAACTGATTGCGTCGGATTACTAAGTCACTCATTAAGCGTATGTTTTTTGCCTTGATGACAGTCAGGGTTGGCTTGATGGCTTCGCCATAATGAGCAATCAACTCTGCGTCTAAACGGTCATTCTTGGCTCTGCGCCCAAT
>NZ_CAWPQZ010000100.1:0-2976 GCF_963889785.1 Vibrio sp. S12_S33
TTTTGATTAATGTCAGAACGGGTATCTTCAACGACTGACAAATGTTCAATTAAGTTCAAAATGGGCACATAGCAAAGGGTTTGAGGTTATTAGATCACATCTGTTAACAAAGTGCGATCCCGCCCTGTTCCCATAGCAGGTGTGCCATCTCCGATAGAACGAGCCCAAGTTTGTTTAACGGTGAGATAACTTTTCTGTAAAGTAGCAATTTCTTGATCGAGAGCTGATATTGCTTGTTGATAATGCGTCATTAAACTTTCATTACTTAAAGCAAGCAGCTGTTGCCATAAGTTAGGTACATAATGATCCATACCGTGCTCAGCAATCGATGCTTCGGACAAATTATTTACCAGCGAGACAGAATCATTAGTGGCTAATTTTACCATATCTAACATCGTCACTTGTGTTTGTCTGGGTGTTAGTAGAATTTGATCTGGTTCTTGATAAGTCAGTAACTGCGATAAATGACCATGGTGGAGATAATTATCATCGTCGTTATCGGTGAGCATTTTCTTAATCAATGTTATACCACTACTAAATATATCCCATTTATCTAGCCCTTCTGTAATATCAGTATTTGCCCATGTCATGGGGATTTGAGCAACCAAGTCATGGTTATTAACATGACGATAATGCAGAATATTCTGATATCGGGTAACAAAACTGCGTGTTCCTGTACGTGGCATTCCGTAAGTGTATAAGCGTAGCTGTGAAGAATTGTAGGCGTCTTTAGTTAACGCACTTAACAGCAGTGCCCCTGCACCACCTAAACTATGACCACAAAAATATAATTTCTTGCCCCCATGTTTATCTAATTCTTTCAGCATAATATCTAATAATGCCATAGCATATCGATAGAACCCCCGATGGACATAAGTCCCTCCAAATTCTTTAGGTGCAATTTGTGCTGCATCCAAGTCTGTTTTTACAAGGTCATTCATACCTGGTGAATTAAGTACAGCGTCAATACCATTAGCAACTTTAGTAATGATTAATTTTGATCCCTCATCAGAAGGTGAAGCGTAAAAATAAGGTTCTGTACCTCTAATAGCGACTATTGCCATATCGTCATTTGAAAGAATATAACCTTGTGCATCAGCTTGATCATCAGCATAGTATTTGTAGCTCAACGCTTGACTATATGGCACTTCTTCAACAAGCCATCTGGCTTTTTGAGAGCCAGACTGGGCCGGTAACTGTTTAGACTTAAATTGCTTAATGACAGTTTCAATGCTTCCTGAACTATCCGTTTCTGAATCTTTATCCACGCTCTTTTCATCACTCGCATAAGCCAACTGTGACAACAACGCAAAGGTATAACTATTCACCAAACTAAATTCATCGGTATCAATAATCACTGGCATATAACTGCGCAGTGCTTTGATTTCAAAAACGTAACTTTGGTTGTGGCTGAGTCTGAATCCTGCTTTTTCCGCAGAGGCATTAGTATCTATGCCTTTATGATGCTCTTGCAAAAACTCATCTTGAGGGGCCTCATCCCAGAAATCACCTATGGTGGTGCTGCGATACCGTTTCGGGCTTTGCTCAGCAGCATCAAGCTCTGCCGATGCGCGGGTTTTCACTGGCGACTCTTGCCCTTCTTTACGGCTGCCGTACTTTTCGACTTCGCTTAATAAAGAGGCTTGGCTGACGGAGGCGCGCCATTCACCCGCAACAATATTTGCAAATAAAACTTTACCACCGCTGGTGGTTTGCGTGTGTGTGGGAGGTATCGTTGAGCGTAATGGTGACGTCAAGGCCATCAATCGGTTCATCGTTTTCACTCATGAACTCTAATTCCAGCCAGTTTTTCTCAGGGTTGCACTGCACACAATAGTTAAATGAATCCATGATTATCCCTCATGTTGTAATTGGCGAGCTAAGACATGCAGAGCGTGTTGAATCTCTTCATTTTGATGATCTTTGATCAGTTCTATCATGCTAGGCTGAGCCAAGTATTCGTTGCCCATAATCGTCGCAATGGCCGCGCTCATCACACGATACGTTAAGGTTTGCTAAGCAGCAGAGAGAAACGGTGTGAGCATGGAAGCGATATCACGCCCTTGCGTAAGGTGCTGATCCATTGCCTTGGGGAAATGCTGCCATAACCAAGATTCAAGGTTAGCTTTTAACAAGGGTAAGTTCTCTTGTTTATCAAGATGATGCGCTTTTATCACCCACCAAGAGCCTTGCTGAGCATTAAATGGCGCGTGCGATGTGTTGTCAAACGTGACTAAGTGACCTTGGTCACCATCATCTAATGAAGCTAATTGATTGACATTGCCTAAAAACTGGTTCACTTCTGATTGGTCCATTCTCGCTAACATAGGAATAATGACCGACCTATCGTAAAAGCGAAACATCACTTCCTCGCCCTCTAATCCGACAATTAATAAACTGCGAAGATGGTTCAAAACTTCATCACCCTCGGCATGGCTTGATAGCCAAACACCCTGTTCAAGTAACGCTTTAGGGAGCGACAATACCGATTCAGAAACAGGGATTAACCATGGAGAGAGTGGCATCACCTCAGTAAACATTGCACCATAAAACAGAGGCACGGCTTCTTCAAACCCAAAGCCCCCATTTTGCTGTAAAGCCTGTTCGTGAAGCTTACGATCAACTAACCAATAGCGATGATTTTGCTGCTGTTGAAACCAAGAGAGGATCATGACGGTTTCCCCTGCGTAGAACACAATCTTACGGCTGGCATATGGGCTTGCTCTGCGTTTAATAACGCTTGGTAAGAAATGGTTCGAAGAGCGGCTGACATAGTTTGGTCCTTTTCGTGAGTCATATTGCATAATGCAATGCCTCATTAAGCAAAAATAACACCAGTATTAAGGTTCTATACCCGTGATCATTGAAGATACTTGATTTTCAGTAGAATCAAGATCATGCTACGAACCATGAAAATTACACTGACTCCTCAACAGAAACTGCAACTCGAACAAATGCACGACATTGAACGTGATA
>NZ_CAWPQZ010000101.1:0-2955 GCF_963889785.1 Vibrio sp. S12_S33
TTCACATAACAAACAATTTAAGAGGGATTCCCAACGCTTGGCATTTTTCTTCTACTTCAAATTTAGTGTTTACGGTACAATGCTTTAGGTTGTGTGGTAGCGTTGCTCACCCCTTAATTGGGCGTTATGTGTTGGATGAGTTTTTAAGGTCAAAGCTACGATTTCATTGAGAATTCGTTCCGTGTTTTCGGCAAGTTGGCTTGGTCGAAATGGATTCTTGAACAACTTGAGATTGAGCGTTTTCAAGGTTTTTGGGTTGCCTCAATTGAGTTTTGGATCTGGTTCGTGTTGAGTTTCGTTGGTTTCAAATCGCTTTAATTGAAATGTCTTTTTGACGGATTTTCTTGCTGACATTCAGCTCTGAAAGCCTAGTGAAGCAAAAGGTTTAGCGGTTGCTGAAAGGGCGCTTTCTTTGTCGTTGATTTTGTAAGTGGCTCTCTTCGGCTCAGATCGCTGTGAAATTTAGGGTTTGGTAAGCATCGTTTTTTTACGTAACTTATTCAAATTTCTTCGTTTCTACGGTGGTTTTCTTTGAATTCACGGTTAAATTCACATAACAAACAATTCAAGTGGATTCTCAACGCGTGGCAGTTTTACTATGCGTTGAGTAAAGTGTTTTATGGTGCAATGCAGCGGCTTGGCCAGTGCGTTGTTCACCACTTAATTGGGCGTTATGTGAATGGAGTGGAATAAGCTATGGAATACAAAGTCGTTAAAGAATATCAAGATGCTCCAGAATCGCCGATTAGAATCGTTTCAGGCGAAAAATTGGAGTTTGTAGAGGAATCCAATCCAGAAGGTGACTGGGCAAACTGGATTTTCTGCCGAGGAGAAAACAAAGAAGGTTGGGTTCCTAAACAAATACTAGCTATCGACAATGGCGAGGTAACTGCACTTGAGGATTATTTCGCCAAGGAGCATCGTTTGGCTATCGGTGAAATTCTAGTAAAAGAACATGAGTTAAACGGCTGGATCTGGAGTAGTAAAATGGGTAGTCCGAAAGAACTGGCATGGGCTCCTTTAAATCATTTGTGCGCTGTGTAAATTCACATAACAAGGCATTTAAGAGGGATTCTCAACGCTTGGCATTTTTGCTTCTACTTCAAATTTAGTGTTTATGGCACAATGATTTAGGTTGGGTGGAGGCGTTGTTCACCCCTTAATGCGGCGTTAGGTGCTTGGAGGAAATAATGAATTCAAAGGAAGTTGTCCTAGCTTTTTGGGATGCGATGAAAACTAATGACTTTGCCAAAGCTAGTGAGTGGCTTAGTCCTAATTTCGAAGGTTTTTGGCCTCAATCAAATGAACTTACAGTGGGTAGAGAAAATTTCACAGCTATCAATTCTTATTACCCTGCAAATGGTGTTTGGGAGTTTGAAGTTCATTCGGTAGTCTGTGACGGTGCAACGGTCGTAACTGATGTATCGATTACAGATAGTGTTCAAAAAGCCCGCGCTATTACTTTTCATACCGTTGAAAACGGTTTAATCATCAAGCAAAAAGAATTCTGGCCTGATCCTATGGAAGCACAAGAATGGCGCTCAAAATGGGTAAAGGTCGTACATGAATAAGCTACGCACCTAACAAACAATTTAAGAGGGATTCCCAACGCTTGGCATTTTTGCTTCTACTTCAAATTAAGCGTTTATGACACAATGCTTTAGGTTTGGGTGGTAGCGTTGCTCACCCCTTAATTGGGCGTTATGCCTTTTCCAAAAAAATCGACAAGGAGAGTCAATTTGAAAATAGTAGAAGTAGATAAAATTCATCTTGAAGCTGTCGCTCAATTATTTGATTTATATCGCCAATTTTATGGACAAAAATCGGATTTAGCGCAGGCTATGAGTTTCATTGAAGAGAGGCTCAACCATTCAGACTCAGTCATTTTCCTAGCACTTGATCATCATGGTCAACCGTTGGGGTTTGTTCAGCTTTACCCGTCGTACTCTTCAGTCGCGATGAAGCGAATGTGGTATTTGAATGACTTGTATGTCACTGAATCAGCGAGACATAAGGGTGTTGGTAAAGCATTGCTACAGCAAGTCAAAGTTTATGCCAGAGAAACCAATGCGTTAACTGTTAAGCTTGCTACTTCAATAGATAATGAATCTGCAAAAAGTCTATATTTGTCTGAGGGTTACTCTAAAGTTACGGCTTTTGAGCACTTCACTCAGAAAGTAGTACAGGCATAACAAACAATTTAAGAGGGATTCTCAACGCTTGGTATTTTTGCTTCTACTTCAAGTTTAGTGTTTAAAGTACAATGCGTTAGGTTGGGTGGTAGCGTTGCTCACCCCTTAATTGGGCGTTATGTTTTCGGAGGAAATACGTGATTTGGATAAAGCGATTGGTTTTGATTACTTTGCTTTCTGTTATGGGGTATTTTCTTTTCCTTCATGCTGGGATGGCTAGTGATGGAGCTATAGAACTTGAGTGGTATTACAGGTTTGAAATGATAGCTGCGGGAATAATTTGGTGGCCTGCGGTTTTATATTTGAAGTTTAGGGAGTTAGCTAACTATCCAACAAATATTTTAGGGCTAGAATTGTGGCCAGTACAATATCTTAGCTACTGTATAGCTTTTAAGCTATACGATTTAATGCTTGAGAATAAGAAAACGACGAATAAGTAATCTCTGAAATAGGGGTCATAACTATCGTCTTCTACAGGTAACTTATTTTAAAATAGAGTCATGCGCTCACGTTAAGCCCAAACATAACAAGGCGTTTAAGAGGGATTTGGCACGCGTGGCATTTTTAATATGCGTTGGGTTCAGTGTTTATGGCGTTTTGCCGATACTTTTGTATTGCGTGCCTTCACCCCTTAACGCGGCGCTGGCGGATCCCCTCATAATTCCCCCAACCCACAGGTATGCGTGAGGCGCTGATATTCCACCATTGCCCAGTGATATTGGGACTCTTGTATTCGGTATCTCCGATGACAACGTACTTCCTT
>NZ_CAWPQZ010000102.1:0-2940 GCF_963889785.1 Vibrio sp. S12_S33
TGGATTCATGCTGAACCTACTTGGCGGGTTAATCGCGTACTGTCTGAAGCCAGAAAAGCCATCGCTTAATATTACGAACACTGAAAAAACAGGACTGATGGCGATGGCTTAAACCGATCTGAGGTTAATTAAGTAAACCGCCTCAGAACGAGGCTAGGTATGAAAGATTAGTCAGGGTTAGAGGCTAGTACTCGAAGCTCAGTCTTCACCACTTCATAGCGCTCAGACACCTGATGTAAGAACACATTATCGGGTACAGGATAGAGATAGTTCGCAGGATAGCCGCTAAGAACCCACACGAATTACTACTTCCACCTGTTATTACTGGTTTCAACGCTACTGACTTGAGGGTTTTACCAACTTGACCATCAAGTAGCGTAAAGATAGCTTCAAGACGCACCCAGTTGTTCGAGAACAACCCCGACGACGAGTTTTTAGAAATACGTATATAGAAATCCTGATCATCTTCCTTGTAGGCAATCTGATACTCTAGAAAGCTCTCAGACTTAGGACTGAGCTTTGGACTCTGACCTTCTTTAACAATGGTGAACGAATCGACCTCGTTCTCCTTTTCAACTTTTTGGCTCATACAAATTTCTCCTTATTCAGCCAGTTCAATTAACGTTTTAATCGCTTGGGTTGCGTTACTCGTGGAACCCATAATAAAACTGCCACTCCCATCGTCAGCATGGACACTGGACACTGCACGCAAAGACATAGGGTTCAGTCTCATCAGGTAGCAAAATGACAAACTCGGGGTTTTCTATCGCATATGACAGAATGACCTCGGTATCTTCATCTACATCAGCTAAGTCTTGATCGGTATCACCTCGCTCAATCAAGATCAGGCAGGTGGAAACTTCCTCCCAAAATTTCTCAGCCTCATCACGATCGCCAGACCAAGGAAGCAATAGCTGATACATCAATTGCTCTTTAATCGGTAAGGGCAACTCCAACTGTTCAGCATCAATAAGACTTTTCACAATTTTCATTCGATCTCTCCATCTAAATTCCAGATACAAAAAAGCCCCTGAATAGAGCTAACTATTCAGGGGCTATTGACTCAATCTTAATATCTACTTTCAGATGGCTTAGGTTCGGGTAGCACTAGATTTTCACTAGCTCTTTCAACCATATCAGACAAAGCATTCGCTCCACGTTCTAGTGCTGTCCTATCAAATTTTCGGTAAAAAAGCGTGCTTGACATATCAGCATGATTCAAGACGCGCTGAACCGACGTAACATCCATCCCAGAGTTCAGTAGATTACTCGCTACTGAATGCCTCGCAGTATGGAAAACAACCCCCTCAGGGTCGATACCAGCACGATCCAGTATCAACCTCAAAGCTTTACGTGGCGGTGATATATGCGTCCCTTCTCGACAACCGGGAAACACATGTGGATTCCCCGGTTGCTTTAAGTCCTGAAGCTCAGAAAGTAACTCCAACATCAGTGGCGATAAATAGACTAAATGGGGTTTCTTATTTTTGGTCGTTTTGATGAAAAGTGTACGATTATCAAAATCAACGTCATCCCACTTCCTCTCAATCAACTCAGATATTCGACAACCTGTTAACCACAACAGCGCAATCAGGTTCCCTTTCACTTTACAGTAATAAGTTCGAGCGACCTTTATCAGTAAAGCAGTTTCCTCAATATTTAAGAATCACTCACGGGCACCATTCTCCGGCAGTAAGCTAACCTTAGTTGCATGATTAGGTAGTTCAAAAACCTTAGATGATAGTGAGCAAAATCCCTTAACAAGTGCAATAACCCTGTTATTCGTGGCTACAGAATACGGTTTACCATTATAGGTTTCAGTGGCGAGGTGGGATTGAAGCTTCATTATGGCATGAGCCGAAAGTCTATCCATGGGGATTTTGTAGATGGGCTTACATCGCAAGAACCGTGTTTCATCGTCTCTCCATGACTTCTTACGGGTTTTCGCCCAAGGTAAATAGGTTTCGTGGAAGAAAGTGTACACATCTGGCATCACAACAGCAGAGCGTGAATCACGCTCTATCTTCGGATCAATACCGTCAGCGATTTGTACTTTAAGCTTACGAGCTTTGATTCGAGCGTCGTTTACATCCAAATCTGGCCAGCGTCCTAAAGCTATACTCGTTTTCTTCCGAGTTACTGGACTGATGTAACGTAAAAGGTACCGTTTGTTTCCCGTCCTACCGACGAGAACCTTTAGACCAATGGTCTGTTCATCAGACCATTCAATATCATTTGCTTTACTTGTTGATGGAGGGACTGGAAGCGCTTTGATAGCAGACGGAGTGAGATTAATAGTTCGATTGGTCACATGAAGATTCCTATGTGGTTTACATTAGAATCTTCATATATGTCAAAAAATTAAGTTAATACATTATCAGTCGATTAGAGATCTAAAAAATTGTCCTATTACGTAGTAGCAAATCTTCCAAGTTCAGGTCATACATTGAATCAACATCATACGATTTGCAAATTAAGTATTGCCTTCTATTTTCAATGTGAAACACCTCATCCAAACCAAACATTTCACGGGTATTCTTCCCCTTCAACGAACCATTAACATTAGCCTAGGGCGGGAGCATACTTTGATGGATTTATAACCCAAAGAAGACTCTAGCCCGATAATCATCGTTCCATATCGCTTTTTTCAACTTCACTTTTTGGCTTGGCGCACCACAATCACATTGCTTGAGCATATTCATTACAAAGCGTCTGAACAGCGCTATGTTCTCGACGGCACCATCTAAAATAATCCGAGAGTTATCCTCTTTAAAAACAACATCTAACACGTAGTGCTGACTGTTTTCAATTCGCAGTGTTGGCGAATATAATGGCCAAGCAATTTGTGATTCGGCGACATGGAGCTTATGTAGTAAGACGTATCTACAGTACCTTTACCGTTTATCACTCGGTGGCGTTCCACTGCTATGATGCTTCTTA
>NZ_CAWPQZ010000103.1:0-2901 GCF_963889785.1 Vibrio sp. S12_S33
GGATTGCTAGTATGAAGCATGAGAGTTACCTCTTTTTGTCTTTGATTAGTGATTAAGCACCTTTAATCAAAGCGGGTAACTCTCTTCTTTTCAAATTGAAGTGTCAGATCTAGTCGGAACTAATACAATTTACAGCAGTTTGTGGTGACCACACTTTCTAAAACGTATCGTAGATATCAAATTCATTCAAATTAGCAATGTACCCAACTCACTCTAAGGGCTGATGTATGCTTGCTGCATATAAATAGCCATAACGATACGGTCAGTTTTGCGAGCTGCATAATTTGTTTGATATGAGGAAGTCATCGCTTGTAACTCTTGTTGATAATGTGTCAATGATTGGTTATTTCCCTCATCAATTATTCTGTCACCTTATCACCAATTCACTGTAGCGTGTTGAGGAATCGAACTCTCTATCGAATACGAGGTTGGGATATGAATGTAATATCAATTCTGCCGTTGTATTTACAATACAACCATCTAAAAGATGACCTCCAATCATTTTTCCTTTGCTGTCTGATACCGCAATGTGCAGATGCAAATGCTCATTGGTTAGCGTACCGCCTAATGAGATTATCTCAAATGGCTCTGCTAGATACAGGGTCGATTGGCCGTCAGCTAGCCGAATTTTTAACTCAGATAAACATCCTACACATGAAGCAATATTACCTGCCTGGATCTTGTGCTCTTTCACCAATGCAGCAATAGATTGCTTGAGATCATGCCCTCGAGTTAGTCGTGATACTGTCACTTTTAACATGCAGTATTTCCTCTCAATAGCGCTAACAACGCATCTAAAGCGCTTTCCAAATCCTCATGACGTTGCGCTTTGCCCATAACCCGCATACCTTGCATTTGTACCAGTATTAAATGCGCGATGTGTTTCACGGGTAAGGAATGGGGGAGTTGTTGTTCATTTTGCGCGTTTTGCAGGGCATTGGTAATAACAACAAGTAAGCCATCAAAAAGTTCTTTGCTTTTTTGCAAAACATAATCGTCTTCGCCTGCATGCTCAATCACGGCATTTTGCATAAAGCATCCGCAGCTATTTAGCCTTTGTAAATGAGCAAAGTTTTTTAAAAATAGCTCAAGTTCTGGCATTGATGCAGTGGGTTGATTGAGCGCATTGATTGGGGGAAGAGATACTGATTCTAGATACTTATCGATAGCCTCATAATAGAGTTTTTGTTTATCTCCGTAAGTATTGTAGAGGCTAAATCGATTAATTTTCAGCGTGTCTACTAAGTCTGAAATCGCAGTATTAGCATAACCTTTTTGCCAAAACAGATGCATTGCCGCGAGCAGTTTCTCATCTCTATCAAAATTACTTTTACGTGCCATATACCACACTTCTTAAAACAAAAAACATTCTTGACTGATCGTTTATAAAACGAGTAGAGTCTAACCTAAACGAACGTTCTGAAAAAGTAATTAAAAGGATATTAGATGAAACTGTATGAGTTTGCGCCAACACCAAGCTGTCGACGAGTAAGCATATTTCTTAAAGAGTTAGGCTTAGACGTCCCACGAGAGCAAGTGAATGTCAGGGAAGGAGATAACTTGTCTGCAGAATTCTCACAGAAGAGTGTAAACGGTAAGGTGCCATTATTAGAGTTAGATAGTGGTGAGACTATTTGCGAAAGCGTGGCGATTTGTCGATATTTTGATTCGATTAAAGAAAATGATTCATCCCTATTTGGCGACAGCGCATTAGATAAAGCCCAAGTAGAAATGTGGCACCGAGTTGTTGAATTTCAAGGCCTTTACGCAGCATTTCAAGCATTCCGTAATATATCGGGAATTTATCAAGACCGTGAAACTTGCGTATCCGAGTGGGGGTATGAAAGTAAACATCGAGTTGCGTCATTTTTACCTATTTTAGACCAGCGTTTATCTGATTCAGATTATGTAGCGACTGAAAGATTTACTATCGTGGATATAACGGCATTTATATTCGTAGGTTTTGCAGAAAAAGCACTGGAACTTAATGTGTTAGAGACCTACCCAAACATTGCCCGTTGGTTTGAAGCGTTGAATCAGCGTCCATCCTTTCAGTAAATGATAGAGTAATCGGGTTGTGTGACGGTGTCACTTTTGTGTGCGAAGGAACTTATAATCAAGTGGTTTGGGTATGGCATATTCACTGCATTATTGCTCTCAGTGCACTTGCAAGCTGATAACAATAGTTTCTAATTTTTGGATTTACCATTACACTTTGCGAAAAACATGATTAAGAAGTTATGATGATCGAAGAGATAGAAACTTTCGATGAAGAAGAAATCGAAATAGAAGCTATTGGTATTGATGTTTCAGTGCAACCAATAGAGCTTTACAAAGTGCTTAAAATCGCCAACTTGGTCGATGGTGGAGGCCAAGCAAAGCACCTTATTAGTGATGGCTATGTCGCGGTAAATGGTGAATTGGAAACAAGAAAGCGCCGTAAAATGTACGATGGAGACTTTTTTGAATTTAACCAAGAATACTATGTTGTGATTTGTAACCAACCTGTATCAGAGCGACCATCGGAAAAAGCTGAATCAGTAGTAAGTGAAGTGCCTAAAAAGAAAACCAAATCGAAGTCAAAAAAAGAACAGAAACCAACAGTAAGCCGTAAAAAAGAGCAAAAAGAATCATCCCCAATCCATAGAGATAAAGAGAGCGGACGCAATTCAATTGATTTCTTTTGATTGGTATTACTTCAAGCTGTAGTGTTTAATTGGAAAGGTGCGCTTACTGTGGCGTATATAGTAAAGGGAGCAAATGCTCCCTTTATTTGTACTAATTCAGACCTGATCTGACAGTTACCCACTTTTCGACTTGGTGCCTGTCAGATTATATCTGGGCTAGATTCTTTTCAGCCCAGATTGATTTCCCATCCTCTAATGTTTCTATCGGCGTTCT
>NZ_CAWPQZ010000104.1:0-2896 GCF_963889785.1 Vibrio sp. S12_S33
CACGGTTCGGGCTTTGGCTGATTCTTGGTTCACTTAACCAACATTTTGATTGTTTTCTTAATCAAATTTGGTGTAACTTCTGGTTTATCTTATTGAATTTGCATAACAAAGCATTTAAGACGGATTCGCAACGCTTGGCGGTTTTAGTGTAAATTCAGTTTTTGCGTTTTAAGTGGTTTGTCTAGGCATTGGTTTTTAGCGTCGCTCACCACTTAATGCGGCGTTATGTGTTTGATGAGTTTTTAAGGTCAAAGCTACGATTTCATTGAGAATTCGTTCCGTGTTTTTGGCAAGTTGGCTTGGTCGAAATGGATTCTTGAGCAACCTTAGATTGATCGTTTTTAAGGTTCTTGGGTTGCCTCAATTAAGTTTTGGATCTGGTTTGTGTTGAGTTTCGGCAGTTTCAAATCGCTTTAATTGAAATGTCTTTTTGACTGATTCTCTTGCTGAAGCTCAGCTCTGAAAGTCTGGTGAAGCAAAATGTTTTGTTGTGGCTGAAAGGGCGCTTTCTTTGTTGTTGATTCTGCAAGTGGCTATCTTTGGCTAAGATCGCTGTGAAATTTAGGCTTTGGTAAGCATCGTTTTTGTACGTAACTTATTCACATTCCTTCATTTCTACGGTGGTTTATTTTGAATTCACGGTAAAATTCACATAACAAACAATTTAAGAGGGATTCTCAACGCTTGGCATTTTTGGTTCTACTTCAAGTTTTGTGTTTATGGCACAATGCTTTAGGTTAGGTGGAGGCGTTGTTCACCCCTTAATTGGGCGTTAGCATTACAAGAGTACAAATAAGATGTTTGATCAATCAAAGTTTAACGAATGGCAAACCTTGCGGAGTGCGTTAAAGGTTGCAAAGAAAGAGAAGAATTTAGCAAAAGTAATTGATATTTGTGATGAAATAATAACTTTGGATAAGCAGGCTCCATTTATTCAAATAATGACTCCGTTATTCCATAAGGAAAAAGGAACAGCTTGCTTGAAACTTGGCAATGAAAACGAAGCTCTCAAGAGTTTTGAACTTTCAAAGGCTGGGTTCATTGAATACCGTAAGAAAAACCAGTTAAGTACCCCTGATGATTGGCTTAAGGATATAGCAGCTTTGGAAAAGAAAATAGCGAAACTATCGAAGTAATGCTAACAATCAATTTAAGAGGGATTCCCAACGCTTGCATTTTTGCTTTTACTTCAATGTAAGTGTTTATGGCACAATGCTTTAGGTTGGGTGGTAGCGTTGCTCACCCCTTAATTGGGCGTTAAGCTTCAATGAGGACAATATGGACTACGAAGAAATAAAACGACAGGGTATCGCTGGTTTTGTCGAAGATGAAGAGCAAACTAGACCAGATCGTATTGTTAGATTTGTCGAGCTAAATGAATTGTTTTCGCCACAGGGAGATATGCTTTTAACTGGTGGTTTGCAGTCTCACTTAGCTTTTCATGAATTGGCTAATAGTTACGTTAACGGTAATTACATGGCGGTTGTACTATTGTGCCAAGCTTTTATTGAGCACTCATTGTCCGGTGAGTTCATCATGAGAGGACAGAATACAATAGCGGAATCGTCGTTTAAGAAAATCCTCGAATCTGCAAAGGGAGCTGAAATTATAAGTGAAGCTCTTTTTGAACAATTGGAAGTGTTGAGGAAAATCCGCAACCCTTACGTTCATGCGAAAGCGGGGCTGAAAAATGGTTCATTGGCTAAGAAAATGATCGATGGTCGATTTGAATCTGCCGAAGACCTTGCTAAGTCGGACGCACTAAAATCACTTGGTATACTAAAGTCTTTTGTGCATCAAAATGTATTTATGTGGACTCCTCAGCCAGAAGCTTAACAAACAATTTAAGAGGGATTCCCAACGCTTGGCATTTTTGGTTCTACTTCAAGTTAAGTGTTTATGGCACAATGCTTTAGGTTTGGGTGGTAGCGTTGCTCACCCCTTAATTGGGCGTTATATTGCAATCAAATATTGGAGAAAAAATGAAAACAATAGGAATGCTTGGTGGTATGAGTTGGGAATCAACGGCTAGCTACTACAAAGCGATCAATGAAGGCGTCAAATCAGAATTAGGCGGCTTGCACTCAGCAAAAATTTGCCTCTATAGCGTTAACTTTGATGAAATCGAAAAGCTGCAACATCAAGGAAGTTGGCAAGAAACTGCCTCAATATTAACTGCTTCGGCTAAAGCAGTAGAGGCTGGCGGTGCGGACTTTTTAATCATTTGTACCAACACGATGCATAAAGTAGCAAATGAAATAGAAGCGAATATTTCAATCCCAATCTTGCACATTGCAGATGCAACGGCGCAAAAACTCGTTTCGGACGGCGTCAAAAAAGTTGGTTTGTTGGGTACTCGTTTCACTATGGAGCAAGATTTTTATAAACAGCGACTCATTGAAAAATTTGGTATCGATGTCATTGTTCCAGATAGTGCAGAGCGTAATGTGGTGCATGACATTATTTACAATGAACTGTGTCGTGGTGTCATTGACTCTAGCTCAAGAGAGAAATATTTAGAAATTGTGGCAAGTTTGCATAAACAAGGTGCAGAGGCTGTCGTTCTGGGCTGTACGGAGATTGCCTTGTTAATTCAACAAGAGCATACTTCAGTGCCACTCTATGACACGACCGAAATTCACGCAAATGCAGCGGTGCAATTGTCAATTTCTGGCGCACAGGCAATATAACAAAGCATTTAAGAGTGATTCGCAACGCTTGGCAGTTTCGCTTCGCTCAAGTATAGCCAAACGTCGCTCACACCTTAATGCGGCGTTATGTGTTTGATGGGTTTTTAAGGTCAACGCTACGATTTCATTGAGAATTCGTCCCGTGTTTTCGGCAAGTTGGCTTGGTCGAAATGGATGTTTGAACAACCTGAGATTGATCGTTTTCA
>NZ_CAWPQZ010000105.1:0-2752 GCF_963889785.1 Vibrio sp. S12_S33
GCCTAGTTAGCTGCTGCACTTTAGCTAGCAAATTACGCCAAAATGCCTAATTTGGAACACATTATTGCTTTCAAACGGCAAAGTAAAACGGACAGCTGTGAAATTAAAACCCAATCCACGAAATGCGTTTGGCAAAGAAGAAATGACCGAGGAAATCACCATTCCTGAGCTCGGTAATTTGCAAAGAATTCTATCGAAAAAGCCAACGACAGAGCACACGAAATGAATTTAGGCATTCATGAATTTCAACAGCAAAGAAGCCGCGTCAACGAACTTAACAAACACAACATTTCCCGTAAGCAGACTTCGTTAAGTTCAAACACTTCCCAAAAAGTGCCACTGGCGAGATAGTTGAGAAACTGAGAATTATCCGGTGTGTAGCTAGAAAACCGAAAGCCTTTCCACCCTAAATTCACAGCTTTTCTTAACCCCAGCTAACGCCCAATTAAGGGGTGAGCAACGCGATCACCCAACCTAAAGCATTGTGCCGTAACCACTAAAATTGAAGTAGAAGCAAAAATGCCAAGCGTTGGGAATCCCTCTTAAATTGTTTGTTATGCGATTTTTCAAAGGTTGCTATTAAGCCTTTGATTAAGCTCCCATAAGGCTATTCTGTTTGAGTCATATTTCAAAAGTTCACTAGCCTCTTGAAAACCACACCAACGAAACTTTGTATGCTCATTTGATAGCCGAGGCTCAGTAGACACCCGAACTGAAAAAGAATATTCAGGTACTACAAACTGATGATTAGTCCAATTTTCATGACCAGCATAGTACACTTTTGGAAGCATACACATTGAGTCCAATTGCTGCCATTCACTACCAATTAAACCAGTTTCTTCTTTAAGTTCACGCTTTGCAGCCTCGATAATGGATTCACTATCTTCACCGCCGCCTGAAACTGCTTGCCATACACCATTATCACTTCGTTTTCCGATTAAGTACCGAGGTTGTTCATTGAGTATTTGATACGGAAATACTAATACTTGAAATGGTGCTCTCATTGACTTTTCCTCTAGTCGCATAACGCCCAATTAAGTGGTGAACAACGCACTGGCCAAGCCGCTGCATTGCACCGTAAAACACTTTACTCAACGCATAGTAAAACTGCCACGCGTTGAGAATCCACTTGAATTGCTTGTTATGTGAATTTTACCGTGAATTCAAAGTAAACCACCGTAGAAATGAAGAGATTTGAATAAGTTACGTACAAAAATAATGCTTACCAAAACCTAAATTTCACAGCGATCTTAGCCAAAGAGAGCCACTTACAGAATCGACAACAAAGAAAGCGCCCTTTCACCCACAACAAAACATTTTGCTTCACCAGACTTTCAGAGCTGAACTTCAGCAAGAGAGTCAGTCAAAAAGACATTTCAATTAAAGCGATTTGAAACCGACGAAACTCAACACAAACCAGATCCAAAACTCAATTGAGGCAACCCAAGAACCTTAAAAACGATCAATCTCAGGTTGTTCAAGAATCCATTTCGACCAAGCCAACCTGCCGAAAATACAGAACGAATTCTCAATGAAATCGTAGCTTTGACCTTAAAAACTCATCCAACACATAACGCCCAATTAAGTGGTGAACAACGCACTGGCCAAGCCGCTGCATTGCACCGTAAAACACTTTACACAACGCATAGTAAAACTGCCACGCGTTGAGAATCCACTTGAATTGTTTGTTATGCAAATTCAATAAGATAAGCTGACTTTACTCGATCAAAAACCACAATTGCAATGGTTGAGTGATTAAAGAATCAACCCAAGCAAAAGCCGTGATAAATAAGCCGCAAAAATGAAGTCTGCCTTTCAGCGACAAACTAGGCTTTTGAACCAAACAAACTCAACGAGCAAAGCCTTCAACAAATACAAAATGATCGATTAACTTGCTCTTTCCACACTTTGCGCCAACTAAATTGACAACACGCCAACGCTAAAACCGATTGAGGCAAACAAAGAAATTTGTCTGTTTTACGGTTTGAGTTAACCACGAATTTGAGGGTAAAAATGCTCATTTTCCGACAGCTCAAAACGAATGGCCGGAGAAATCCCAAAAGATTGAACCCCTAAATTTACCTGAGTTGCATAACGCTGCGTTAAGTGGTGAGCAACGCGACCACAATCCTAAACCATTGCGCCTTAAACACAAAACTCAACCTAGAGCCGAAACTCCCAAGCGTTGGGAATCCGTCTTAAACGCCTAGTTAGCTGCTGCACTTTCGCTAACAAATTACACCAAAATGCCTAATTTGAAACACATTATTGCTTTCAAACGGCAAAGTAAAACGGACAGCTGTGAAATTAAAACCCAATCCACGAAATGCTCTTGGCAAAGAAGAAATGACCGAGAAAATCACCACACCTGGGCTCGGTAATTTGCAAAGAATTCTATCGAAAAAGCCAACGACAGAGCACACGAAACGCATTTAGGCATTCATGAATTTCGACAACAAAGAAACCACACCAACGAACTTAGCAAACACAACTCTTCCCGTAAGCAGACTTCGTTAAGTTCAAACACTTCCCGAAAAGTGCCACTGGCGAGATAGTTGAGAAGCTGAGATTTGTCCGGTGTGTAGCTAGAAAACCCAAAGCCTTTCCACCTAAATTCACCGTTTGTCTTAACCCCAGCTAACGCCCAATTAAGTGGTGAACAACGCACTGGCCAAGCCGCCGCATTGCACCGTAAAACACTTTACCTAACGCATAGTAAAACTGCCACGCGTTGAGAATCCACTTGAATTGC
>NZ_CAWPQZ010000106.1:0-2749 GCF_963889785.1 Vibrio sp. S12_S33
GCAGCGAGGCGAACTCGGGGAACTGAAACATCTAAGTACCCGAAGGAAAAGAAATCAACTGAGATTCCGAAAGTAGCGGCGAGCGAAATTGGACTAGCCCTTAAGCTTTAAATGATGCAGGTGAACACGCTGGAAAGCGTGGCAATAAAGGGTGATAGCCCCGTAACCGACACATCATTCTAAGTGAAAACGAGTAAGGCGGGACACGTGATATCCTGTTTGAATATGGGGGGACCATCCTCCAAGGCTAAATACTACTGACTGACCGATAGTGAACCAGTACCGTGAGGGAAAGGCGAAAAGAACCCCTGTGAGGGGAGTGAAATAGAACCTGAAACCGTGTACGTACAAGCAGTAGGAGCAAGGTAATGCCTTGTGACTGCGTACCTTTTGTATAATGGGTCAGCGACTTATATTCAGTGGCAAGGTTAACCGTATAGGGGAGCCGTAGGGAAACCGAGTCTTAACTGGGCGCTTTAGTCTCTGGATATAGACCCGAAACCGAGTGATCTAGCCATGGGCAGGTTGAAGATTGAGTAACATCAATTGGAGGACCGAACCGACTAATGTTGAAAAATTAGCGGATGACTTGTGGCTAGGGGTGAAAGGCCAATCAAACTCGGAGATAGCTGGTTCTCCCCGAAAGCTATTTAGGTAGCGCCTCGGACGAATACTACTGGGGGTAGAGCACTGTTAAGGCTAGGGGGTCATCCCGACTTACCAACCCTTTGCAAACTCCGAATACCAGTAAGTACTATCCGGGAGACACACGGCGGGTGCTAACGTCCGTCGTGGAGAGGGAAACAACCCAGACCGCCAGCTAAGGTCCCAAATTACTACTAAGTGGGAAACGATGTGGGAAGGCTCAGACAGCCAGGATGTTGGCTTAGAAGCAGCCATCATTTAAAGAAAGCGTAATAGCTCACTGGTCGAGTCGGCCTGCGCGGAAGATGTAACGGGGCTAAGTAGTAAACCGAAGCTGCGGCTGCAATCGTGAGATTGTGGGGTAGGGGAGCGTTCTGTAAGCCGTTGAAGGTGTGTTGTAAAGCATGCTGGAGGTATCAGAAGTGCGAATGCTGACATGAGTAACGATAATGGGGGTGAAAAACCCCCACGCCGGAAGACCAAGGGTTCCTGTCCAACGTTAATCGGGGCAGGGTAAGTCGACCCCTAAGGCGAGGCTGAAAAGCGTAGTCGATGGGAAACGGGTTAATATTCCCGTACTGCTTATAATTGCGATGGGGGGACGGAGAAGGCTAGGTGGGCCTGGCGACGGTTGTCCAGGTTCAAGTGCGTAGGCTAAGAAACTAGGTAAATCCGGTTTCTTGTTAGGCTGAGACACGATGTCGAGCTACTACGGTAGTGAAGTCATTGATGCCATGCTTCCAGGAAAAGCCTCTAAGCTTCAGATTATAAGCAATCGTACCCCAAACCGACACAGGTGGTCGGGTAGAGAATACCAAGGCGCTTGAGAGAACTCGGGTGAAGGAACTAGGCAAAATGGTACCGTAACTTCGGGAGAAGGTACGCTCTTGGCGGTGAAGTCCCTAGCGGATGGAGCTACTGAGAGTCGCAGATACCAGGTGGCTGCAACTGTTTATTAAAAACACAGCACTGTGCAAAATCGTAAGATGACGTATACGGTGTGACGCCTGCCCGGTGCCGGAAGGTTAATTGATGGGGTTAGACTTAGGTCGAAGCTCTTGATCGAAGCCCCGGTAAACGGCGGCCGTAACTATAACGGTCCTAAGGTAGCGAAATTCCTTGTCGGGTAAGTTCCGACCTGCACGAATGGCGTAATGATGGCCACGCTGTCTCCACCCGAGACTCAGTGAAATTGAAATCGCTGTGAAGATGCAGTGTACCCGCGGCTAGACGGAAAGACCCCGTGAACCTTTACTACAGCTTGGCACTGAACATTGAACCTACATGTGTAGGATAGGTGGGAGACTTAGAAGCGCAGTCGCTAGATTGCGTGGAGTCGTCCTTGAAATACCACCCTTGTAGTTTTGATGTTCTAACGTAGGCCCCTAATCGGGGTTGCGGACAGTGCCTGGTGGGTAGTTTGACTGGGGCGGTCTCCTCCCAAAGAGTAACGGAGGAGCACGAAGGTGGGCTAAACACGGTTGGACATCGTGTGGTTAGTGCAATGGCATAAGCCCGCTTAACTGCGAGAATGACAATTCGAGCAGGTACGAAAGTAGGTCATAGTGATCCGGTGGTTCTGAATGGAAGGGCCATCGCTCAACGGATAAAAGGTACTCCGGGGATAACAGGCTGATACCGCCCAAGAGTTCATATCGACGGCGGTGTTTGGCACCTCGATGTCGGCTCATCACATCCTGGGGCTGAAGTCGGTCCCAAGGGTATGGCTGTTCGCCATTTAAAGTGGTACGCGAGCTGGGTTTAGAACGTCGTGAGACAGTTCGGTCCCTATCTGCCGTGGGCGTTGGAAGATTGAAGGGGGCTGCTCCTAGTACGAGAGGACCGGAGTGGACGAACCTCTGGTGTTCGGGTTGTTACGCCAGTAGCATTGCCCGGTAGCTAAGTTCGGAATCGATAACCGCTGAAAGCATCTAAGCGGGAAGCGAGCCCTGAGATGAGTCTTCCCTGGCACTTTAAGTGTCCTAAAGGGTTGTTCGAGACTAGAACGTTGATAGGTTGGGTGTGTAAGCGCTGCGAGGCGTTGAGCTAACCAATACTAATTGCCCGTGAGGCTTAACCATACAACACCGAAGGGGTTTTGTGG
>NZ_CAWPQZ010000107.1:0-2694 GCF_963889785.1 Vibrio sp. S12_S33
ACCAACGAACTTAACAAACATAACATTTCCCGTAAGCAGACTTCGTTAAGTTCAAACACTTCCAGAAAAGTGCCACTGGCGAGATAGCTGATAAGCTGGGATTTGTCCGGTGTGTAGCTAGAAAACCCAAAGCCTTTCCACCCTAAATTCACCATTTTTCTTAACCCCAGCTAACGCCCAATTAAGGTGTGAGCCACGCTACCACGGCACTCAATTTGAGCGCCGTAAACACTAAACTTGACCTAAACCAAAAATGCCAAGCGTGGGGAATCACACTTAAATTGTTTGTTAGAGTTTTATTGCGTTAAATCTACTTGTGCTATTTCAGCTTCTGAACTATCTAATATAGGGATAACTTTGAAGTCATATCCATTATAAAATGTTTGACTTATTTCAGTTTCACTTCCGGAAAAACAGACTGAGTTTCTCGAATGATACAACCGCATTTCCCTCGTAAGGGGAACTGAGTTAGTACTAAGGTCAAGAAGGTGTTTACACAGCCATCTAACAACGAGAACCTGCTTAGCAACGTTAAATGTTTCACCCATATCATCCATATTGACAATATGATTACCGACATTTCCATGACCAAAGTAATTGTGTCTAATTTGCCACACATGATGAGCAATGACTTGGAGTGTTTGAGACTCCGTTGGATAACTACTAGCTAAGTAAACTTTAACTTTCTTAAGGATGTGGTTTTCACCACATAAAATCTCGCAACCTTGATAAAATTGCATAAATGCTGCATCCAATAAACCAGCAAACTGGTCTTCGAGCCCAAGAAGTGTCAGACCGTTTAAATAGTGCTTTTGTGCCGCTTTCTGCTGTTGTGACAGATTTCTAAAAGTACCAAAATCATTAGTCAAGCGCCCGCTTGCCGCACCTCTTTCTTCTACTTCAAACGCTAACCCTCGACCTATCGGCTTTCTCGACGCAATGAATACTTCTCCACTTTCAGGTGTCATAGGAGGAACAACAAACCGTACCTCAGAGCAATTTAATGGAAAATCTAGGCAAAGAGCAATTGCCGAAAGTTGGTCAAGTGCCTCTTCTAATATAATATCGAGTTGCTCCGTACTTCTTTCGATAGAAAGTGATTTCTGAATAACTAATTCATCAGTTGCACCGATCATTGCGATATCGAAAAAGCTTTTGAGTTCCTCGTTATCATACTGAGATTGACCTTGACGAATAGCATCTAGTTTTTCGTACAAAAAACCAATAGTTTGTTGAGCCATTAAAGCCGGTGTAATTTTAAATTGCAGCACACCTCGAATATCATCTTCTCCTTCAAAGAAGTCCATATTCGTCCAAATACTCCATTCTCTGTGTTCAATGACTGACATGACATCTCCTCATAATCTTGTTTAAAACTCTAACGCCCAATTAAGGGGTGAACAACGCCTCCCCCAAACCTAAAGCATTGTACCATAAACACTAAATTTGAAGTGGAAGCAAAAATGCCGAGCGTTGTGAATCCCTCTTAAATTGCTTGTTATGTGAATTCTCGATTGAAGCGCCGAACTTTTGTACGCATATTTTTCATAGGTGATGACGTATTAAACTGAATCATGCGCCCTAGAGTCCATTGCTCATACCACTCTACGCCATACAACTCATAGTCACTTAAACTGGAAATAAGTAAAAGTATCTCGTTAACCGTAGACTCTAGCTCAACAAGCAGGTCATCGTATTTCCAGTCACGATATTCTTCGTGGAAACTTTCGGCGAGTAACCCCAGTTGATTCCATTTATAACCAGTTTCAGGGAAATCCACATGCTGATTTTGAGATTTTAGGCGATACCATTTAAGAACGAGTTTACCCCAACCAATCAAGTAAGCCACTGTATCACTAACGCTAATGATTGTACCTTTGACGTTTCCCTCGACGCCAGATTTTCGAGCTTTGCTTTCTGGAATTGAGCGATAGTCAGCCATTAGTTTTGGAAATATTGACTTTATGGCTAGCTCTAATTCATCCTTATTTCTAGGTACAGAAGACATTTTGACCTCCATTCACATAACGCCCAATTAAGTGGTGAACAACGCACTGGCCAAGCCACTGCATTGCACCATAAACACTTTACTCAACGCATAGTAAAACTGCCACGCGTTGAGAATCCACTTGAATTGCTTGTTATGTGAATTTTACCGTGAATTCAAAGTAAACCACCGTAGAAATGAAGGAATTTTAATAAGTTACGTACAAAAACGATATTTACCAAAACCTAAATTTCACAGCGTTCTTAGCCAAAGAGATCCACTTGCAGAATCAACAACAAAGAAAGCGCTCTTTCAGCCACAACAAACCCTTTTGCGTCACCAGACTTTCAGAGCTGAACTTCAGCAAGAGAGTCAGTCAAAAAGACATTTCAATTAAAGCGATTTAAAACTGGCGAAACCAACACAAGCCAGATCCAAAACTTAATTGAGGCAACCCAAGAACCTTGAAAACGATCAATCTCAGGTTGTTCAAGAATCCATTTCGACCAAGCCAACTTGCCGAAAACACGGAACGAATTTTCAATGAAATCGTAGAATTAACCTCAAAAACTCATCAAACACATAACGCCCAATTAAGGGGTGAGCCACGAGACCACGACACCCAATTTGGATGCCGTAAACACTAAACCTGACTTAAACCCAAAATGCCAAGCGTGGGGAATCCCTCTTAAATTGTTTGTTATGCG
>NZ_CAWPQZ010000108.1:0-2508 GCF_963889785.1 Vibrio sp. S12_S33
TTCACATAACAAGCAATTCAAGTGGATTCTCAACGCGTGGCAGTTTTACTATGCGTTAGGTAAAGTGTTTTACGGTGCAATGCAGCGGCTTGGCCAGTGCGTTGTTCACCACTTAATTGGGCGTTATACATTTGGAGACAAAGTTGAGCTATTCATTCGATATCAAAGATTCAAAAGATCTATTTCACGAATTTTCACGTTTAGTAGGAGAATATCGCAAGGATCCGCTATCTTCTGGCTCAGCGGTAATATGTGCAATTTTTTCATGGCACGTTGTAGAGTGGATCTATCAAGAATATCCTTCATTAACTGCTACATATCCAAAGAAACGAGATTTTCAAGATTTCATGAAAAGCTCCTGTCCTGCACTAAGTTACATGCAAGATATCGCCAATGGCAGTAAGCATCGTGGTATTACAAGGTATCAACCTGTAGTTAAAAAGACAGAGCGACATCATGGTGCTTTTTCATCGGCTTTCTCTAAAGATTTTGATGTATCTAGTTTAAAAATCGAGCTAGATGGTGGTGTTGCATACTTTGATGAAGAGGTTGATAAAGTAGAGGCTTACATAAAGCATTTTTTCTCTAACACGTTGAAAGAAAATGTATAACAAAGCATTTAAGAGTGATTCCCAACGCATGGCATTTTCTATTCCATCGTCGGGTTTTGTGTTTACGATGGTATGGTTAGGTTTCGTGGTAGCGTTGCTCACACCTTAATGCGGCGTTATGTGTTTGATGAGTTTTTATGGTTAATTCTACGATTTCATTGAGAACTCGTTCCGTGTTTTCGGCAAGTTGGCATGTCGAAATGGATTCTTGGACAACCAGAGATTGATCGTTTTCAAGGTTCTTGGGTTGCCTCACTTGAGTTTTGGATCTGGTTTGTGTTGAATTTCGTCAGTTTCAAATCGCTTCAATTGAAATGTCTTTTTGACTGATTCATTTGCTGACATTCAGCTTTGAAAGTCTGGTGAAGCAAAATGTTTTGTTGTGGCTGAAAGGGCGCTTTCTTTGTTGTTGATTCTGCAAGTGGCTCTCTTTGGCTCAGATCGCTGTGAAATTTAGGTTTTGTCAGCATCGTTTTTGTACGTAACTTATTCAAATCTCTTCATTTCTACGGTGGTTTACTTTGAATTCATAGCTAAATTCACATAACAATCAATTCAAGTGGATTCTCAACGCGTGGCAGTTTTACTATGCGTCAGGTAAAGTGTTTTACGGTGCAATGCAGCGACTTGGTCAGTGCGTTGTTCACCACTTAATTGGGCGTTATGTGTTTGATGAGTTTTTAGGGGCAACGCTACGATTTCATTGATAATTCGTTCCGTGTTTTCGGCAAGTTGGCTTGGTCGAAATGGATTCTTGAATAACCTGAGATTTATCGTTTTCAAGGTTCTTGGGTTGCCTCAATTAAGTTTTGGATCTGGTTTGTGTTGAATTTCGTCAGTTTCAAATCGCTTTAATTGAAATGTCTTTTTGACTGATTCACTTGCTGACATTCAGCTCTGAAAATCTGGTGACGCAAAAAATTTAGCGGTTGCTGAAAGGGCGCTTTCTTTGTTGTCGGTTCTGCAAGTGGCTTTCTTCGGCTAAGATCGCTGTGAAATTTAGGTTTTGGTCAGCATCGTTTTTGCACGTAACTTATTAAAATATCTTCATTTCTACGGTGGTTTACTTTGAATTCACGGTAAAATTCACATAACAAGCAATTCAAGTGGATTCTCAACGCGTGGCAGTTTTACTATGCGTTGAGTAAAGTGTTTTACGGTGAAATGCAGCGGCTTGGCCAGTGCGTTGTTCACCACTTAATTGGGCGTTAGCTGGGGTTAAGAAAAACGGTGAATTTAGGGTGGAAAGGCTTTGGGTTTTCTAGCTACACACCGGACAGATCTCAGTTTCTCAACTATCTCGCCAGTGGCACTTTTCGTGAAGTGTTTGAACTTAACGAAGTCTGCTTACGGGAAGAGTTGTGTATGTTAAGTTCATTGGCGCAGCTTCTTTGTTGTTGAAATTCATGAATGCTTAAATTCATTTCGAGTGCTCTGTCGTTGGCTTTTTTGATAGAATTCTTTGCAAATTACCGAGCTCAGGAATGGTGATTTATTCGGCCATTTCTTCTTTGCCAAGCGCATTTCGTGGATTGGGTTTTAATTTCACAGCTGTCCGTTTTACTTTGCCGTTTGAAAGCAATAATGTGTTTCAAATTAGGCATTTTGGCGTAATTCGCTAGCTAAAATGTAGCAGCTAACTAGGCGTTTAAGACGGATTCCCAACGCTTGGGAGTTTTGGCTCTAGGTTGAGTTTTGTGTTTAAGGCGCAATGGTTTAGGATTGTGGTCGCGTTGCTCACCACTTAACGCAGCGTTAGCAGGGGTTAAGAAAACGGTGAATTTAGGGTGGAAAGGCTTTGGGTTTTCTAGCTACACACCGGACAAATCTCAGCTTCTCAACTATCTCGCCAGTGGCACTTTTCGGGAAGTGTTTGAACTTAACGAAGTCTGCTTAC
>NZ_CAWPQZ010000109.1:0-2401 GCF_963889785.1 Vibrio sp. S12_S33
CGATAGAATTCTTTGCAAATTACCGAGCTCAGGAATGGTGATTTCCTCGGTCATTTCTTCTTTGCCAAGCGCATTTCGTGGATTGGGTTTTAATTTCACAGCTGTCTGTTTTACTTTGCCGTTTGAAGGCAATAATGTGTTTCAAATTAGGCATTTTGGCGTAATTTGCTAGCGAAAGTGAAGCAGCTAACTAGGCGTTTAAGACGGATTCCCAACGCTTGGGAGTTTCGACTCTAGGTTGAGTTTTGTGTTTAAGGCGCAATGGTTTAGGATTGTGGTCGCGTTGCTCACCACTTAACGCAGCGTTATGTGTTGGATGAGTTTTTGAGGTTACTTCTACGATTTCATTGAGAATTCGTTCTGTATTTTCGGCAAGTTGGCTTGGTCGAAATGAATTCTTGAACAACCTGAGATTGATCGTTTTTAAGTTTCTTGGGTTGCCTCAATTAAGTTTTGGATCTGGTTTGTGTTGAGTTTAGTCAGTTTCAAATCGCTTTAATTGAAATGTCTTTTTGACTGATTTGCTTGCTGACATTCAGCTCTGAAAGTCTGGTGAAGCAAAAGGTTTTGTTGTGGCTGAAAGGGCGCTTTCTTTGTTGTTGATTCTGTAAGTGGCTCTCTTTGGCTAAGATCGCTGTGAAATTTATGGTTTGGTCAGCATCGCTTTTGTACGTAACTTATTCAAATTTCTTCATTTCTACGGTGGTTTACTTTGAATTCACGGTAAAATTCACATAACAAGCAATTCAAGTGGATTCTCAACGCATGGCAGTTTTACTATGCGTCAGGTAAAGTGTTTTACGGTGCAATGCAGCGGCTTGGTCAGTGCGTTGTTCACCACTTAATTGGGCGTTAGCTGGGGTTAAGAAAAACGGTGAATTTAGGGTGGAAAGGCTTTGGGTTTTCTAGCTACACACCGGACAAATCTCAGTTTCTCAACTATCTCGCCAGTGGCACTTTTCGGGAAGTGTTTGAACTTAACGAAGTCTGCTTACGGGAAATGTTGTGTTTGTTAAGTTCGTTGGCATGGTTTCTTTGTTGCTTCAATTCATGAATGACTAAATGTGTTTCGTGTGCTTTGTCGTTGGTTTTTTCGATAGAATTCTTTGTAAATTACCGAGCTCAGGAATGGTGATTTTTTCGGTCATTTCTTCTTTGCCAAGCGCATTTCGTGGATTGGGTTTTAATTTCACAGCTGTCTGTTTTACTTTGCCCTTTGAAAGCAATAATGTGTTTCAAATTAGGCACTTTGGCGTAATTTGCTAGCGAAAGTGCAGCAGCTAACTAGGCGTTTAAGACGGATTCCCAACGCTTGGGAGTTTCGGCTCTATGTTGAGTGTTGTGTTTAAGGCGCAATGGTTTAGGATTGTGGTCGCGTTGCTCACCACTTAACGCAGCGTTATAAATACCATCTACTTTTGAGTCTGGTGGTTCTTGGAAGAATACATATTCGAATGTGAGGGAGAGTACATTGAAGTTTTGGTTTGTAGGCGAAGCTATATGTTTGGTCTTTTATATCTACGTTTTTTCAGAGATTAACTATGATGTAACCCATAATTTTCTTTACTCTGCTGTAGTAATGCTTGTATCTGCAGTCATTGTCTATTTAATGTTTGTTGTGAAATTTATTAGGGTACAGTCTCGAAATCAGACTCCGGTTGAAAGCAGTACATTCAAACAATATGGGCCTAAGAAAAACCGTTGGTATGAAAAATACTCGAAGTCAACAGTTGCTTTCTTATTATGGGTAGCAACAACTTTCTTACTTTCGACGATTGATCAAAGTATTGAGCTAGATAAAAGAGTGACTACTGGGCTGAGCATACTTGAGTCAAAGTCAACGACTATTGGAAGATCTCGGGCAGCGTTAGTAGTGGTTTCTGATGACGGGAAAAGCATAACTTGTCGGGGATATTACAACCACATTATTGAGAAAAATCTGCCCGCTACAGTTAGCCTTATATATTCTAAGACACTAATTGGCTTCGAGAAGATCAACTGCCAACTACATTTAGACAAAGAGTAATTCTCTGTGTGGTGAGAATTTAAGCGGGATGCTTGTAAGCAATGTATTTATAACAAAGCGTTTAAGATGGATTCCCAACGCTCGGCATTTTCAGTTTGATTCAGCTTTAGTGTCTACGGCACAATGGTTTAGGTACGGTGGCGTGCGTTGCTCACCACTTAACGCGGCGTTATGTGTTTGATGAGTTTTTGAGGTTAATTCTACGATTTTATTGAGAATTCGCTCCGTGTTTTCGGCAAGTTGGCTTGGTCGAAATGGATTCTTGAACAATCTGAGATTGATCGTTTTCAAGGTTCTTGGGTTGCCTCAATTAAGTTTTGGATCTGGTTTGTGTTGAGTTTTATCGGTTTCAAATCGCTTCAATTGAAATGCATT
>NZ_CAWPQZ010000110.1:0-2353 GCF_963889785.1 Vibrio sp. S12_S33
ACTTCCCGTAAGCAGACTTCGTTAAGTTCAAACACTTCCCGAAAAGTGCCACTGGCGAGATAGTTGAAAAGCTGAGATTTGTCTGGTGTGTAGCTAGAAAACCGAAAGCCTTTCCACCCTAAATTCAACGTTTTTCTTAACCCCTGCTAACGCCCAATTAAGGGGTGAGCAACGCTACCACCCAACCTAAAGCATTGTGCCATAAACACTTAACTTGAAGTAGAACCAAAAATGCCAAGCGTTGGGAATCCCTCTTAAATTGTTTGTTATGCCTTGCCCCACTCGGTTCGAAGGACTGCCAAAACCACTGTATCCCACCACTGTTCTTTGAAAAAACGATGCTCTCTAAAATATGCCTCTTCGCGCATACCTAGAGACTTACAGAGCTTAATAGCTGGCAAGTTTTTACTGATTGTCTCCGCATAAATGCGGTGAACTCCCAACTCAGAGAAGCCAAAATCTGCCAGAACCAAGGCGGCTTCATGACTTAACTTATTGCCTTGAGAGACTCTGGAAAATGCACACCCCATCGAAGCCTGTTGATTGTCCTCTAGGCGTAAACAAACGGTCCCAACGAACTCACCTGACACCTTACACTCGACAGCTAATTGGTATGATTTTCTTGGCTTCTCAGAAGCCTGAGTGATAAACAAGCTTGTTAACTCTCGGTATTTATTAGGGTCACAATCGCTTTCGTCATAGAAACGCTGATATTTAGCATCCTGAGACATAGCAACAAAAGCATCTTCATCGTTCGGAGTCATATCTCTAATAATCAGACGCTTAGTCTCGATTTTAAACATCGAAAGTTCCTTTTTATTTGAAAGGCATAACGCCCAATTAAGGTGCGACAACGCTATAACACCCAAGCTAACCCATTGCACCGTAAACACAAATTTCAAACCGGAGTGAACTCGCCAAGCGTTAGGAGTCACTCTTAAATTGTTTGTTATACGCTGCGACTTAGTCTGAGAATATTTCTATCATTTCGTCTATTGGTAATTCGTTAGTTTGGCTAGCTTCGCCAACAAGATAAACAACGCTGCCTATAGTTTCTATCGTTTTGTTGCCCTCTCTTTTAGGTATATCACCTACCTTTGGTACCGACTGCTTCTCAACCACATCCTTGCATACAATGCTTTCACACCCAGAATTTTTCTCTTCGAGTGCAATATATTCAGGAACTTCATACCCAATTGGTATTATATTTGATGCGCTATATGACATAGCTGAAAATAGAGTAATTGGCAAAACCCATAATTGCATGACACTTCCTAAAATCATTCATTTAATTTATAAACTATATCTGAAGATATCAATTGCGAACAGTGTTTTTTATTAATCGTATAACGCCCAATTAAGGGGTGAATAACGCTACCACCCAACCTAAAGCATTGTGCCATAAGCGCTAAATTTGAAGTAGAAGCAAATAATGCCAAGCGTTGTGAATCCCTCTTAAATTGCTTGTTAGGTGATTGCGTATGATGTTAACTACAAAACTCTGAGAACTACATAGCAATAACAGATTAAGCAAATTATCGTGATTAGAAAACGTCCAAATTGATTACCTGAGCTTTCTGCTTCATAGTTCATCGCTATCGTTCCAATCGGTAGGTCTCGGTCAAAGATAAAGCAGCCGATAGCATAAATTAGTATTACGGAACAAAGATGTGCGAAATCAATATGCTGATGATACAAATACTTATAGAGTCCAGTTGAACACCAAGATACGACTAGAGAAACCATAATAAAAACTTTAGCGAAGTGAGACAATACTAGGCTAGGCCATATAATTTTGTTCATTTATCGCCCCCTTTAAAGCTTTAGCCATCCTCAAACTTGTGTTTCTCCCTCTATTCACCTAACGCTGCGTTAAGTGGTGAGCAACGCGACCACAATCCTAAACCATTGTGCCTTAAACACAACACTCAACCTAGAGCCGAAACTCCCAAGCGTTGGGAATCCGTCTTAAACGCCTAGTTAGCTGCTGCACTTTCGCTAGCAAATTACGACAAAATGCCTAATTTGAAACACATTATTGCTTTCAAACGGCAAAGTAAAACGGACAGCTGTGAAATTAAAGCCCAATCCACGAAATGCGCTTGGCAAAGAAGAAATGGCCGAATAAATCACCATTCCTGAGCTCGGTAATTTGCAAAGAATTCTATCGAAAAAGCCAACGACAAAGCACACGAAACGAATTTAAGCATTCATGAATTTCAACACCAAAGAAACCGCGTCACCGAACTTAACAAACACAACACTTCCCGTAAGCAGACTTCGTTAAGTTCAAACACTTCCCGAAAAGTGCCACTGGCGAGATAGTTGAGAAGCTGAGATTTGTCCGGTGTGT
>NZ_CAWPQZ010000111.1:0-2290 GCF_963889785.1 Vibrio sp. S12_S33
CAACGCGACCACAATCCTAAACCATTGCGCCTTAAACACAAAACTCAACCTAGAGCCGAAACTCCCAAGCGTTGGGAATCCGTCTTAAACGCCTAGTTAGCTGCTGCACTTTCGTTAGCAAATTACGACAAAATGCCTAATTTGAAACACATTATTGCTTTCAAACGGCAAAGTAAAACGGACAGCTGTGAAATTAAAACTTAATCCACGAAATGTGCTTGGCAAAGAAGAAATGACCGAGAAAATCACCATTCCTGAGATCGGTAATTAGCAAAGAATTCTATCGAAAAAGCCAACGACAAAGCACACGAAACGAATTTAGGCATTCATGAATTTCAAAAACAAAGAAGCCGCGCCAATGAACTTAACAAACACAACACTTCCCGTAAGCAGACTTCGTTAAGTTCAAACACTTCCCGAAAAGTGCCACTGGCGAGATAGTTGATAAGCTGAGATTTGTCCGGTGTGTAGCTAGAAAACTAAAAGCCTTTCCACCCTAAATTCACCGTTTTTCTTAACCCCAGCTAACGCCCAATTAAGTGGTGAACAACGCACTGGCCAGGCCGCCGCATTGCACCGTAAAACACTTTACCTAACGCATAGTAAAACTGCCACGCGTTGAGAATCCACTTGAATTGCTTGTTATGTGAATTTTACCGTAAAGTCAAAGTAAACCACCGTAGAAATTAAGGAATTTGAATAAGTTACGTACAAAAACGATGCTGACCAAAACCTAAATTTCACAGCGATCTGAGCCGAAGAGAGCCACTTACAGAATCAACAACAAAGAAAGCGCACTTTCAGCAACCGCTAAACCTTTTGCGTCACCAGACTTTCAGAACTGAATTTCAACAAGAGAATCAGTCAAAAAGACATTTCAATTAAGGCGATTTGAACTGGCGAAACTCAACACAAACCAGATCCAAAACTTAATTGAGGTAACCAAAGAACCTTGAAAACGATCAATTTCAGGTTGTTCAAGAATCCATTTCGACCAAGCCAACTTGCCGAAAAAACGAAACGAATTCTCAATGAAATCGTAGATTTAACCCTAAAAACTCATCAAACACATAACGCCCAATTAAGTGGTGAACAACGCACTAACCAAGCCGCTGCATTGCACCGTAAAACACTTTACCTAACGCATAGTAAAACTGCCACGCGTTGAGAATCCACTTGAATTGCTTGTTATGTGAATTTTACAGTGAATTCAAAGTAAACCACCGTAGAAAGGAAGAGATTTGAATAACTTACGTGCAAAAACGATGCTAACCAAACCCTAAATTTTACAACGATTTTAGCCAAAGAGAGCCACTTACAGAATCAACAACAAAGAAAGCACCCTTTCAGCCACAACAAAACCTTTTGTTTCACCAGACTTTCAGAGCTGAACTTCAACAAGTGAATCAGTCAAAAAGACATTTCAATTAAAGCGATTTGAAACTGGCGAAATTCAACACAAACCAGATCCAAAACTTAATTGAGGCAACCCAAGAACCTTGAAAACGATCAATCTCAGGTTGTTCAATAATCCATTTCGAGCAAGCCAACTTGCCGAAAACACGGAACGAATTTTCAATGAAATCGTAGCTTTGACCTAAAAAACTGACCAAACACATAACGCCGCGTTAAGTGGTGAGCAACGCGACCACAATCCTAAACCATTGTGCCTTAAACACAAAACTCAACCTAGAGCCGAAACTCCCAAGCGTTGGGAATCCGTCTTAAACGCCTAGTTAGCTGCTGCACTTTCGCTAGCAAATTACACCAAAATGCCTAATTTGAAACACATTATTGCTTTCAAACGGCAAAGTAAAACGGACAGCTGTGAAATTAAAACCCAATCCACGAAATGCTCTTGGCAAAGAAGAAATGACCGAGAAAATCACCATTCCTGAGCTCGGTAATTTGCAAAGAATTCTATCGAAAAAATCAGCCATAGAGCACTCGAAACGCATTTAGGCATTCATGAATTTCAACAGCAAAGAAGCCGCGCCAACGAAGTTAACAAACACAACACTTCCCGTAAGCAGACTTCGTTAAGTTCAAACGCTTCCCGAAAAGTGCCACTGGCGAGATAGTTAAGAAGCTGAGATTTGTCTGGTGTGTAGCTAGAAAACCGAAAGCCTTTCCACCCTAAATTCACCGTTTTTCTTAACCCCAGCTAACGCCCTGTTAAGGGGTGAGCAACGCAATACCGAAGCCGCCGCATACCACCTTAATCACTAAAAACAACGCATAGTGAAAATGCCACGCGTTGCGAATCCCTCTTGAACAGTTTGTTATGTAT
>NZ_CAWPQZ010000112.1:0-2264 GCF_963889785.1 Vibrio sp. S12_S33
CGGCAAGTTGGCTTGGTCGAAATGGATTATTAAACAACTTGAGATTGATGGTTTTCAAGGTTCTTGGGTTGCCTCAATTGCGTTTTGGATCTGGTTTGTGTTGTGTTTCGTCGGTTTCAAATCGCTTTAATTGAAATGTCTTTTTGACTGATTCATTTGCTGACATTCAGCTCTGAAAGTCTGGTGAAGTAAAAGGTTTTGTTGTGGCTTAAATGGCGCTTTCTTTGTTGTTGATTCTGCAAGTGGCTTTCTTTGGCTCAGAACGCTGTGAAATTTAGGGGTTGGTTAGCATCGTTTTTGCACGTAAATTATTAAAATCCCTTCATTTTTACGGTGGTTTACTTTGAATTCACGGTAAAATTCACATAACAAGCAATTCAAGTGGATTCTCAACGCGTGGCAGTTTTACTATGCGTTAGGTAAAGTGTTTTACGGTGCAATGCAGCGGCTTGGCCAGTGCGTTGTTCACCACTTAATTGGGCGTTAGCTGGGGTTAAGAAAAGCTGTGAATTTAGGGTGGAAAGGCTTTCGGTTTTCTAGCTACACACCGGACAAATCCCAGCTTATCAACTATCTCGCCAGTGGAACTTTTCGGGAAGTGTTTGAACTTAACGAAGTCTGCTTACGGGAAATGTTGTGTTTGTTAAGTTCGTTGGTGCGGCTTCTTTGGTGTTGAAATTTATGCATTCTTAAATTTTTTCGTGTGCTTTTTCGTTGGTTTTTTCGATAGAATTCTTTGCAAATTACCATGCTTAGGAATGGTGATTTTCTCGGTCATTTCTTCTTTGCCAAGCGCATTTCGTGGATTAGGTTTTAATTTCACAGCTGTCCGTTTTACTTTGTCGCTTGAAAGCAATAATGTGTTCCAAATTAGGCATTTTGGCGTAATTTGCTAACGAAAGTGCAGCAGCTAACTAGGCGTTTAAGACGGATTCCCAACGCTTGGGAGTTTCGGCTCTAAGTTGAGTTTTGTGTTTAAGGCGCAATGGTTTAGGATTGTGGTCGCGTTGCTCACCACTTAACGCAGCGTTATGCGTCCTTAAAACTTGAGTAAGGTGTACAAGTGGAAAGTAGAGTAGTTAAAGCATCAAAATTTTTAGGTTTGGGCATTTTGTTGTACCCGATTGCCTATTCGTCACTTAACTTTGTTCTACCCATTCTGATAGGTGTGCTAGGTAATGAAAGTCACTTCCTGATTTCAGGTTTAGAAATCATTACCTGGTTTGTGCTCCCCATTTTTTCAGTGTTCTATTTACTAGCATTTCACCAATTTGCTGGGGCGCTTAGAAAATGGCAAAAATTCGTAGGGTATATGATGGTGTCAACGGCAGTTATTGCTGAAGTATTATTACCCTTTATCGACAGAGGTTTAATGAGTAGCTCTATTTCGTTTTTGGCTCACATGGCTGAGCTTGTCATTTTGTCCGGTTGCTTGTTGGCAATTGGTAGTCAAATGAAGCAAAGTGTCGATGTTAGCTGCAACGCATAACAAGGCGTTTAAGAGGGATTCATGCCGCGTGGCATTTTTAGTATGCGGTGAGTTTTAGTGGTGAAAAGGTCTGCGGAAACTTGGTTTAGGCGGCATTCACCCCTTAACGCGGCGTTATGTGTTTGGTCAGTTTTTAGGTCAAAGCTACGATTTCATTGAGAATTCGTTCTGTGTTTTCGGCAAGTTGGCTTGGTCGAAATGGATTATTGAATAATCTGAAATTGATCGTTTCCAAGGTTCTTGGGTTGCCTCAATTGAGTTTTGGGTTTGGTTTGTGTTGAGTTTCGTTGGTTTCAAATCGCTTCAATTGAAATGTCTTTTTGACTGATTTGCTTGCTGACATTCAGCTCTGAAAATCTGGTGAAGCAAAAGGGGTTGTTGTGGCTGAAAGGGCGCTTTCTTTGTTGTTGATCCTGCAAGTGGTTCCCTTTGGCTCAGAACGCTGTGAAATTTAGGGTTTGGTAAGCATTGGTTTTTCACGTAACTTATTAAAATTTCTTCATTTCTACGGTGGTTTACTTTGAATTCATGGGGAAATTCACATAACAAACAATTCAAGTGGATTCTCAACGCGTGGCAGTTTTACTATGCGTCAAGTAAAGTGTTTTACGGTGCAATGCAGCGGCTTGGTCAGTGCGTTGTTCACCACTTAATTGGGCGTTATGTATTTTAATCTGTGGGTTAGTGATAACTGGCTAATTAACGTTGGAGCTACTGTTAATGCAACTAGAAACGAGTAAAAGCATGATTCGTACTGTTAAGAGAATGTGTGGGT
>NZ_CAWPQZ010000113.1:0-2228 GCF_963889785.1 Vibrio sp. S12_S33
CTTAAAAACGATCAATCTCAGGTTGTTCAAGAATCCAGTTCGACCAAACCAACCTGCCGAAAACACGGAACGAATTATCAATGAAATCGTAGCTTTGACCTTAAAAACTCATCAAACACATAACGCCGCGTTAAGTAGTGAGCAACGCTACCACCTAACTTAAACCATTGCACCGTAAACACTAAACCCAACGATGAAATGAAAAATGCCAAGCGTTGGGAATCTGTCTTAAACGCTTTGTTATGTGTTTTTTATTTGCTCAAACAATGCATCAGTCTGCTCTGCTGCTTCATTAGAAAAGTTAGTTAAACCACATAAGGCGTCATCAAAAACTTCGATTGCGAACAACAGCATAGAGCGAGAAAATTTACGACTGACTTTTTCCTTTGGTATTTTAAGTTTTCCGTTTTCTCTTTGGAAGTAAAGGCTATGCTCTCTAGCTTGGACTAATGCCGAACTCTTTGCCATTACCATAATACGGTTCATTTCTGCCTCACCTATTGCGTCTTGAAGTCGGGACCCCATAGCTACAGTAGGAAGAGCTGCTAACATGTGCTTTGTCTTATGGTCTTTGAATACATTCCGCTTTTTCTCGGGATGATTACCATTTGTGTGAGAGCCAAGATGGGCTTTTGCCACTTCTTCTAACACTGTAATACTGAAAAATAGTGAACTAGAGTAGCTCTTATTCATATACAAGCATGCTGAATTATCGAGCAACTCAACGATATGACTGATTGCTTTATCTAGCTCTTCAACACTTTGAATTAGGCGCTCATCCGAGTTATCTAATTCATATACAAGTTTCATTACTTCCATCGGAACTCCAAAACACATAACGCCCAATTAAGGGGTGAACAACGCCTCCACCCAAACCTAAAGCATTGTGCCATAAACACTAAATTTGAAGTAGAAGCAAAAGTGCCAAGCGTTGAGAATCCCTCTTAAATTGCTTGTTATGTGCCCGAACTCATTGTGTACTCTGGGTGTCCCGTATGCTCGTCCAGTTGCTCACTAACGACTGCAAAACCTTGAGACAAATAGAACTGATAACTAGCCTGATTTTCCTTATATACGGAAAGGCTCAATATCGCCCTTTGAGCTTTGGCATGCCTTAATAATTGCTTACCGATGCCTTTACCCTGAAATTCAGGAAACACGAATATAGCTGCCAAAGTACTTTCATACAGTGCATAAAAACCAACTATTTTTGACTCGATTTCATAAACGAAAACTTCTGAAGCAGGAATATAAATATTACGCATGCTCTCAACTTGAGATTCCCAGAAGCCAGCCGGTACGAAATCATGGGCTTTAACAGAGGCTTCAAGCCAGATTTCAAGAACCGAATCTAAGTCATTTGAATTATACTTTCTTATCATTTTCGAACTCTAGATTGTCAAATTTATCGGGGCAACATAACGCCCAATTAAGGGGTGAACAACGCCGCCACCCAAACCTAAAGCATTGCGCCATAAACACTAAACTGACTTGAAGTGAGGGCGCCAAACGTTGTGAATCCCTCTTAAATTGCTTGTTAGCATTATTGGTACTGCACGGCAAAGTATGCAGGATTGGCTTTGCTAGACTCATATGGGATGCCATAGTCATCCATAATCGCTTGAAGTCCGTTAAACACACCAAGCAAGAACATAATCAAGTGGAGCTCTTTACCATCAGACAGGACAACTTTTGCGGTTTGCTGCTGAGTTTCTGAGCCCTCTACTCTTCGACCATATAGGTCAACACTTACATAAGAAGTTTGTTCAGATTTGACTTTAGAAACTGTACTCGTACGATCTGAGCTCAAACCAAAATGCTTTGAAGCATTTGCTATATCTCGACAATACTTAAGGTATTCATTTTCATTACATTCTTCATGAAATTTCTTTTTAGCTTCCTTATCACTGTCAATCCCTAAGTATTTAATGCACCAATCTCTCATTGAATGCCCAGTAATACAAAAATTAAAGATATTGTCACACATGTCTTCAGGTGTTGATGAAAAGTGAGCCTTACGCCCGTCTCTCATTAACTTATAAAGCATATCTTTAGGTTCAACATAACCATATAAAATTCCCACAATCCCTCCTTGTAATGCTAACGCCCAATTAAGGGGTGAGCAACGCTACCACACAACCTAAAGCATTGTACCGTAAACACTAAATTTGAAGTAGAAGAAAAATGCCAAGCGTTGGGAATCCCTCTTAAATTGTTTGTTATGTGAA
>NZ_CAWPQZ010000114.1:0-2217 GCF_963889785.1 Vibrio sp. S12_S33
ATTCACATAACAATCAATTCAAGTGGATTCTCAACGCGTGGCAGTTTTACTATGCGTCAGGTAAAGTGTTTTACGGTGCAATGCAGCGGCTTGGTCAGTGCGTTGTTCACCACTTAATTGGGCGTTATACGAACTCGCAAAATTTAACATGGAGAGTAAATTGAAAGATTATGAAGTTTATCTGTTCGATATGGACGGAACGTTAGTAAATTCAGAGCCATTAAAGGGTAAAGCTCTAGCATTGGCTTGTGCAGATTACGGTGCTCAAGTTGATCACAATATATATAAAGACGTTATGGGTGAAAGTTGGCAGGTTGTGACGGGTCATTTTTTTACTCATGCGGGCATTTCACCAGATCTAGACGAGTTTAATCGTTATTTTCGAGCTCACTACGAACTGATGTTAAACGACGAACTTGAGTTGAATGCAGGAGCTAAAGCGTATATTGAACACTTGAAAAAAGCAGGGAAAAAATGTGGTGTTGTTAGCTCGGCAGCAACATGGATGGTTGAAAATATTTTGACTTCATTGCAGCTAGAAACAGCTTTTGATCTTGTTATTACTCAAGAGCATGTAACCAAGCATAAACCTGATCCTGAAGCTTATAATCTTGCACTCGCAAATTTAGATGTATCACCTGAACATACAATAGTGTTCGAAGATTCAACAGCAGGCATTAGCGCAGGTAAATCTAGTGGTTGTGACGTTATTGCCATTAGGCATGAGTTTAATGGAAAAAATGACTTAAGTGGCGCATTAAGATCTATCAGTGTGTACGATGAAATGTTCGTATAACAAAGCATTTAAGAGTGATTCTCAACGCTTGGCATTTTCAGTTCAAGGTTGAGTTTTGTGTTTACGGTGCAATGGATTAGGTATTGTGGCAGCGTTGCTCACACCTTAATTGGGCGTTATGTGTTTGATGAGTTTTTAAGGTCCAAGCTACGTTTTCATTGATAATTCGTTTCGTTCTTTCGGCAAGTTGGCTTGGTCGAAATGGATCTTTGAACAACCTGATATTGATCGTTTTTAAGGTTCTTGGGTTGCCTCAATTAAGTTTTGGATCGGGTTTGTTTTGGGTTTCGTCGGTTTCAAATCGCTTTAATTGAAATGTCTTTTTGACTGATTTATTTGCTGACACTCAGCTCTGAAAATCTGGTGAAGCAAAAAATTTAGCGGTTACTGAAAGGGTGTTTTCTTTGTTGTGGATTCTGCAAGTGGCTCTCTTTGGCTCAGATCGCTGTGAAATTTAGGTTTTGGTAAGCATCGTTTTTGTACGTAATTTATTCAAATATCTTCATTTCTACGGTGGTTTACTTTGAATTCATAGCTAAATTCACATAACAATCAATTCAAGTGGATTCTCAACGCGTGGCAGTTTTACTATGCGTCAGGTAAAGTGTTTTACGGTGCAATGCAGCGACTTGGTCAGTGCGTTGTTCACCACTTAATTGGGCGTTATGTGTTTGATGAGTTTTTAAGGTCAAAGCTACGATTTCATCGAGAATTCGCTCCGTGTTTTCGGCAAGTTGGCTTGCTCGAAATGGATTCTTGAACAACCTGAGATTGATCGTTTTTAAGGTTCTTGGGTTGCCTTAATTGAGTGCTGGATCTGGTTTGTGTTGAGTTTAGTCAGTTTCAAATCGCTTCAATTGAAATGTCTTTTTGACTGACTCTCTTGCTGACATTCAGCTCTGAAAATCTGGTGACGCAAAAAAATTAGCAGTTGCTGAAAGGGCGCTTTCTTTGTTATTGATTCTGTAAGTGGCACTCTTCGGCTCAGATCGCTGTGAAATTTAGGCTTTGGTAAGCATCGTTTTTGCACGTAACTTATTAAAATCTCTTCATTTCTACGGTGGTTTACTTTGAATTCACGGTAAAATTCACATAACAAGCAATTCAAGTGGATTCTCAACGCGTGGCAGTTTTACTATGCGTCAGGTAAAGTGCTTTACGGTGCAATGCAGCGGCTTGGCCAGTGCGTTGTTCACCACTTAATTGGGCGTTATGCTTTTCGGGAGGATATATGGAAGTTTCGCTGTATGGCGCAAAAGGCTCGAATAGCTCTGAAAGGGTGGAGTGGGTACTCAATTTTAAGGGTATACATTACGATAGAATTGAGATCAGCTCTGACGAACTAACGACAACATACCTAGATATAAATCCTTTTGGATATGTTCCATCTCTTTGTATCGATGGTTCGGTTTTTTCTGAAT
>NZ_CAWPQZ010000115.1:0-2161 GCF_963889785.1 Vibrio sp. S12_S33
AACGCGCCATCAAATCGCTGGTTATTGGCAGAAAAAATTGGTTATTCTCGACGAATCCGCTTGGTGCTGATGCGAGTGCTTTGCTGTATAGCATCATCGAGACGGCGAAAGCTAACGGACTGATACTTTACGATTACATGGCCAAATGTATGAGGGAACTGGCAAAGCCAGAGCCTGATATCAACTCACTTCTTCCTTGGAACTTCTCACACTAAAACGCCCCGTGGGATCGTGGGGCGGATACTATGTAACACGTCTTTGGACAAAAATGAGTTTCGGAAAATCAAACATTAGCAAACCATGAATAACTAGAGGTATAGCAAAGTTGTTGTGAAGTGTTAGTGCGATGAGTAAAATCGCACTAGCAAAAAGGTAAGGTTAACCTGAACTCGGGATAAAAAAGAAGGGAACTAAAAGCTGGTTCTGCGATCAGATCTTTCGACCAAGAGAGAACAATCGCAAAGGAACCAGCTATGCATAAACTAGTAGACTTATTTTGCCATGTCGAATAGATATGGATATCTACGGGTATCGCCCTCTTTCATCTACCTTGAGCTTAATCTTACTCCTCAAAGATAAGTAGTAACACTCGATTGTGGATCACATTTTGGGGTTAAACTGAACATCGCACTACTTAACGAGCGGGTTTCAAAACTATTTTTATCTACAGCCATATCATCCCCTAACACTTGAACGTTGATTTTGCCTTGCTTTTTGCTGACCAAAGCTAATGCATTACCTACTCGGGGATCCTTATTTTCAGGGGTTGAGTCATAATCAAAGTACTTTACATTATGTTCACTTGTAAGAGGTCTACCATCACCACAATATACAAGTACAGATTGGTCAAATTTGCTAGATAAGTAACTTACGAGCTCTTGATTATTGGCGCACTGTATATTACTTGGATCTTCACTGGTTAACAACGCTACACTTTTTGCAATTGATTCAGCCCCCTTTTCACCAGTAACCCATACAGTCGTTTCATTTTCATGCTGACCTGCATGCAGCGCAAATAGTTTATTCGCTTTAGTTGCAAAAACTACTGAGCATCCTGATAACGCCCCCCCATGAATTAATAGCGGCTCATCTTCTTTCACGTTATTTAAATCAAATGATATTCCAAAAGTACCTTTGTCACCATTATCGATCTCCAGCACATTCAAATTATCTTCGAATTGTGTTTGATGATAATATTGGCCTATTGGGCTTCCAGGCAACATCTCTGCCGAAGTGATATTTTTTCCTGTGAAATAAACCAGCCCTGGTTTACTTGCAGCAGATTCCTCACATACTTCCTGCCTTTTCGCATCATTCTGTACATGGGATACAGAGAAAGGTAAGCGATCACAAGATCCATTATTACCGACAATCCCCTTTCCAATTAACGGCGTCAATTCTCCTTGAATTACAGTTGAAATGTCGTCACTTGGTTTCCGCGATATTTCACCTGTAATAAATTTATTTCTCTTAGGATCACGTAACCACTTTTCTTCCGCATCTTTGGATGAGTTATTTACAAGCTCAATAGTTATAGGGGGCTTAGATGGATTTTTTTTATCTTGCCGATAACTACTACTGAAATTAGCTTTAAATCTGGATATGCGTTCTAACTTTTCTTTATTATAGCCTTGATACTTAGACAAAAGGCAAAAAATTTCTTTCTGTTGTCTAAGTTCTTTAGCTGTTAAATTTTTGATTGATTTAATATTTTCTAAACTTTCGAATTTATCTAGTTGCTTGCTTGTAACATTTAAACCAAACATTGACCGAATATTATTTGAACCTATTATTGACATAATAGTAAGCACCTAAAATCATTGGATTACAGAGTAGTTGCATCATTCTCCCCCTCCCAGCCATCAATATCACGAGACTATTTCCGAAATATCCTGAAAAACTCTACAGTCACCTTCTGCTCCTGATTTTTGTTGTTTATTATTCCTATTATGACAAATGTTCGACTTTGCTATCCCCCTCAGACCTCCTAAAACGTGCTAATCGGATATTTGTACGCTTGTTTAGGGCAGCTATACCGTAAGCGCATCATAAACACCGCATTCTAATCAACCTCAGCACGCTATACGATCAAATCTCCAACCATAAGGAGATCTGAAATGGCAAAACGACGTACCGACCAAGAATGGCAAACCCTGTTTGA
>NZ_CAWPQZ010000116.1:0-2160 GCF_963889785.1 Vibrio sp. S12_S33
GCAGTTAACAAGCAATTTAAGAGGGATTCTCAACGCTTGGCATTTTTGCTTCGACTTCAATTTTAGTGTTTATGGCACAATGCTTTAGGTTGGGTGGAGGCGTTGTTCACCCCTTAATTGGGCGTTATGTGTTGGATGAGTTTTTGAGGTTAATTCTACGATTTCATTGAGAATTCGTTTCGTGTTTTCGGCAAGTTGGCTTGGTCGAAATGGATTCTTGAACAACCTGAGATTGATCGTTTTGAAGGTTCTTGGGTTGCCTCAATTAAGTTTTGGATCTGGCTTGTGTTGGGTTTCGACAGTTTTAAATCGCTTTAATTGAAATGCTTTTTTGACTGATTTACTTGCTGACATTCAGCTCTGAAAGTCTGGTGAAGTAAAAGGTTTTGTTGTGGCTTAAATGGCGCTTTCTTTGTTGTTGATTCTGCAAGTAGCTCTCTTTGACTAAAATCGTTGTAAAATTTAGGGGTTGGTTAGCATCGTTTTTGCACGTAACTTATTAAAATCCCTTCATTTTTACGGTGGTTTACTTTGAATTCACGGTAAAATTCACATAACAAGCAATTCAAGTGGATTCTCAACGCGTGGCAGTTTTACTATGCGTTAGGTAAAGTGTTTTACGGTGCAATGCAGCGGCTTGGCCAGTGCGTTGTTCACCACTTAATTGGGCGTTAGGGCTCAGAAAGTCAACAAGTTATGCTTCCTGTAAGAAATAAATAGAATATCGTTCTGTCTGTTGGTAATATCCGCGCTCTTAATATGCAACTTAAGTATATGCGCGAGTGATACTCTGAATGAACCAACAGTTAATTTTAAAAGATGAAGTGAACGAAAGTAGTGGCAAGAGTGCTCTGTCACTGCAGATTGATAACAGTAGACTAAAACACTTTTTTTATATGTTACATGGCGAGCCAACTACTAGGACTCGCGCTCTTCATGGCGCCGTCATGGTAAATAAGAGTGATATTAGTGGGTTAGTCAAAAAGTTGAAGCAACAGCTTCAACTTGTTCATGTCACAGACGCTACTATAACGGTAGGACTTGGGTTTGAGAAAGACTTCATAGAAAAGCCTTATGATGACTTCATTGCTTATGACTGGCAGGATTCAGATAAAACAAAAGAGATAATCATTCGTCTTCATTTTATGTACGAAGATGTCAACTTGGAGAGCAGTATCAAAAACTCCTTGTTCATACGTATCGCGAAAGGAATTAAAGCTGGCAACATCTTTCAAATGTTAGCTTCGTCAGATATGGAGGGTCTTGATAACATTGAAGACTTAATGAGCCCTGTTTTCTGTAGAACTGACAATGTAAACGACAAGTTAAGTAAAGACCTTTTGGGGGTTGTTGAGGAATGGCATGCCGGACAAAAGCAACCTAACCTAATAAGTGGTACTTACAAGTTTATGAAAAAGCATAGAGCTAAACTTGCTCGCTTAGTTCATTACGCTACGCCTAGTGCAGTTGCTTTTATTTTGTGTTATTTGGCTTTTTCTGTAACTGATATATTTCCAGAACCACAGCATATACCGGCTTATGTTTCTATTGTTATCGTTTCAAAGGTTATGATTTCATTCTTTTTATCTTACGGCGTGTCAAAAGGTAAAGAGCTGTTTTCTAACTTAAGTGGGATCTCACATGAAGATGTAATTTTTGACATCACGAAAGGTGACGACAAAGAGTACTCGGAAGTATTGAATAAAAACAAAGAGCTGTTCTCGTCTGCGAGGGCTACTTTTATTTGGGTTAATCTTCAAGCTGTGGTTGCCAGTCTCATCGCGGCAGGTATATTTGAATTCCTAAAGCCCTAACAATCTGTTTAAGAGTGATTCGCAACGCGTGGCATTTTTACCATGCGTTGTCTTTAGTGTTTAAGGTGGTGTGCGGTGGCATCGGTATTGCGTTGCTCACACCTTAACAGGGCGTTATGTGTTTCTCGATTTATGGTTCACTCAAATTATGTAGTATGGAAAGATAATGTATAGAAGTATATTTACAGCTTTCGTCTTTGTTAGTTTCTTTTGCCATGGTGCATCAGATATTAATAGCCTTTATGTTTATGACGAACCGTTGGAGATGCCACCCTATTCAGATCAATGGTTTATTGATGGTGATTTAACAGATCTGAAGAACTTACATATAAGAAGAGACGGTAAA
>NZ_CAWPQZ010000117.1:0-2138 GCF_963889785.1 Vibrio sp. S12_S33
GTACTCGTTACACTATAATTTCCTTCAGCAACTAAACTTGGAATTAAAACATTAGCCGAACCATTGGTGATATCAGTATCAGTGAGGACATGAGTATAATCTGTTTGATTTCCTGAATTATCAGTTAATGATACAGTCAAAATATCTCCAGCTTTAGCGCCTGCAGAGAAAGATACGACTGTCTCGATACCATCGGCATTCTCGATAATATCTATATTGCCATCTGAAGCTTCATCAATACTCAAAGTGAGTGTGACGGGTATAGTGATATCTAAATCAAACGTCACTGGCGCGCTTTCAGCGGTGGTGTTACCCGCCGCATCGCTGATACTGCTGGTAAGGCTGTAGTTACCTTCATCCGTCAGGCTCGGAATAACGATCGTCGCACTGCCTGTTAGTGTTTCTAATAAGGTTACTTCGTGAGTTTGTACCGTCGTACTGCCATCTGGATTGGTGATGGTTAACGTCACCGTATCACCCACTTCCACGCCCGTTGGAATACTCACCACCGTTTCAACGCCGTCATTGTTCTCTGCCACGTTCACGCTACCGTCCGCTGCATCCGCGATGGTGAGCGTTGGCGCCGCAGTTGGTACGGTGGCGTCAAAATCAAACGTCACTGGCGCGCTGTCACCATTGGTGTTGCCTGCGGCATCCGTAATACTGCTGGTGATGCTGTAGTTACCTTCCGCTGTCAAGCTTGGAATGGTGATGTCGGCGCTGCCATTGGCAAGATCCGCCGCCGTCACGGTGTGGGTTTGTTCCGTAGTGCTACCATCTGGGTTGGTGATGGTTAAGGTGATGGTATCGCCTTCTTCCACGCCCGCTGGAAGCGTCACATTGGTTTCAATGCCATCACTGTTTTCAGCCACGCTGACGCTGCCATCGGCCGCATCGGCAATGGTCAAGGTTGACGCAGTATCGCTTACGCCATCACCATCGGTATCACCCGGTACGGTGGTGTCAAGGTCGAACGTCACTGGCGTACTTTCAGCGGTGGTGTTACCCGCCGCATCACTGATGCTGCTGGTGACGCTGTACATACCTTCGTCAGTCAGACTTGGAATGGTAATGGCAGCCGTTCCAGTTAATGTATCTAGCAAGGTGACGGTGTAGGTTTGCTCTGTGGTGCTGCCATCGGGGTTGGTGATGGTTAAGGTCACCGTATCACCCACTTCCACACCCTCAGGAATGGTCACCACAGTGTCAAGACCGTCACTGTTTTCAGCCACGCTCACGCTGCCATCGACTGCATCGGCTATGGTCAAGGTTGGCGCGGTGTCGCTTACACCATCACCGTCCGTATCACCCGGAATAGTAGTGTCTAAATCAAACGTTACTGGCGCACTTTCAGCGGTGGTATTACCTGCTGCATCACTGATACTGCTGGTGACGCTGTAAGCACCCTCGTCCGTCAAGCTTGGAATGGTGATGTCCGCGCTGCCATTGGCAAGATCTGCCGCCGTCACGGTGTAGGTTTGCTCCGTGGTGCTACCATCTGGGTTGGTGATGGTTAACGTCACCGTATCCCCTTCTTCCACACCCGTTGGAAGCGTGACATTGGTTTCAAAACCATCACTGTTCTCGGCCACGCTGACGCTGCCGTCCGCCGCATCGGCAATGGTTAACGTTGGCGCCGTGTCACTCACGCCATCACCGTCCGTATCACCTGGAATGGTGGTGTCTAAATCAAACGTCACTGGCGCGCTTTCAGCGGTGGTGTTACCCGCCGCATCACTGATACTGCTGGTAAGGCTGTAGGCGCCTTCATCCGTCAGACTTGGAATAGTGATGCTCGCACTGCCGGTATCAACATCCGTTTGGGTCACGCTGTAGGTTTGCTCTGTGGTGCTGCCATCGGGGTTGGTGATGGTTAACGTCACCGTATCACCCACTTCCACACCCTCAGGAATGGTCACCACAGTGTCAAGACCGTCACTGTTTTCAGCCACGCTGACGCTGCCATCGGCTGCATCGGCTATGGTCAAGGTTGGCGCGGTGTCACTCACGCCATCACCGTCCGTATCACCCGGAATAGTAGTGTCTAAATCAAACGTTACTGGCGCACTTTCAGCGGTGGTATTACCTGCTGCATCACTGATACTGCTGGTGACGCTGTAAGCACCCTCGTCCGTCAA
>NZ_CAWPQZ010000118.1:0-2102 GCF_963889785.1 Vibrio sp. S12_S33
AGTAAAACTGCCACGCGTTGAGAATCCACTTGAATTGCTTGTTATGTGAATTTTACCGTGAATTCAAAGTAAACCACCGTAGAAATGAAGAGATTTGAATAAGTTACGTACAAAAATGATGCTTACCAATACCTAAATTTCACAGCGATCTTAGCCAAAGAAAACCACTTACAGAATCAACAACAAAGAAAGCGCCCTTTCAGCAACCGCTAAACTTTTTGCTTCACCAGACTTTCAGTGCTGAATGTCAGCAAGCAAATCAGTCAAAAATGCATTTCAATTGAAGCGATTTGAAACCGATAAAACTCAACACAAACCAGATCCAAAACTTAATTGAGGCAATCCAAGAACCTTAAAAACGATAAATCTCAGGTTGTTCAAGGATCCATTTCGACCAAGCCAACTTGCCGAAAAAACGGAACGAATTCTCAATAAAATCGTAGAATTAACCTCAAAAACTCATCCAACACATAACGCCCAATTAAGTGGTGAACAACGCACTGACCAAGCCGCCGCATTGCACCGTAAAACACTTTACCTAACGCATAGTAAAACTGCCACGCGTTGAGAATCCACTTGAATTGCTTGTTATGTGAATTTTACCGTGAATTCAAAGTAAACCACCGTAGAAAGGAAGAGATCTGAATAAGTTACGTGCAAAACCAATGCTTAACAAAACCTAAATTTCACAGCGATCTTAGCCGAAGAAAGCCACTTACAGAATCAACAACAAAGAAAGCGTCCTTTCAGCCACAACAAAACCTTTTGCTTCACCAAACTTTCAGAGCTAAATATCAGCAAGTAAATCAGTCAAAAAAGCATTTCAATTAAAGCGATTTGAAACCTACAGAACTCAACACAAACCAGATCCAAAACTTAATTGAGGCAACCCAAGAACCTTGAAAACGATAAATCTCAGGTTGTTCAAGAATCCATTTCGACCAAGCCAACCTGCCGAAAACACGGAACAAATTCTCAATGAAATCGTAGCTTTGACCTTAAAAACTAATCCAACACATAACGCCGCGTTAAGTGGTGAGCAACGCATGCCACCACACTTAAACCATTGTGCCGTAAACACTAAAGCTGAATCAAACCAAGAACGCCAAGCGTTGGGAATCCGTCTTAAACGCTTTGTTATGTACGACTCTCATTTAGGTTAGTTAACAATCTTTCTTTGGCCCACAACCTAAAAAACGATAGTTGCTCTTCTGTATGAAAGTAGTGCTCTCCATTTTTTAATATTTTAAAATTGCAGTCAAACTGCTTTGAAAACGAAGAAACAATATTATAATCGCACAAATTGTCTTCAGAACCATATAAGATCGATGTTGGGACTTTCCATTCGACAACAGGATTCTCTTTAACATAGCAGTAATAGTCCCAATAAAGTACTTCTCCTATAGGTGTAGCAACTTCTTTCTCATTCATAAGTCTATTTTCAGTTATACCAAACCATTGCATTAGGTTTATTATAATAGACTCCATATTTACTACAGGAGACAGAAACAATGACTGCTGCAACCCCTGATTCTTATATGCCAAAAGACTAAAATATGCTCCAATACTACATGCAAACACACTTATGCTGTTTGAAAATGATTTTGCATAATGCATAACAGCGTCAAGATCTTGAACACAATGTTGAACTTTACAGAGAGTACATTCTTTTTTTCGTTCTCCATGCTTTGGCAAATCAAAACTGAGGACTTGAAAACCTAATTTAACAGCTTCCTCCGCAAATATGACAACCACATCATCAGCCTTATGTGACATATTTCCGTGTACAGCTATAAATAATTTATCAGATTTATCACCCCACAAAATTGCCGGAATATTTCCAATTATTAACTTTTCTCTTTTCACAATGAAATTTACCATTAAAAGTAGTTACAAAAATTTACTTCGCTAAAAAATCCCGAATAGCATTTTCACAAGCTACATAACGCTGCGTTAAGTGGTGAGCAACGCGACTACAATCCTAAACCATTGCGCCTTAAACACAAAACTCAACCTAGAATCGAAACTCCCAAGCGTTGGGAATCCGTCTTAAACGCCTAGTTAGCTGCTGCACTTTCGCTAGCGAATTACGCCAAAATGCC
>NZ_CAWPQZ010000119.1:0-2033 GCF_963889785.1 Vibrio sp. S12_S33
CTCTTCCTTCATTATCAAAATCTACCATGAGACCGTCTAAAAAATGATGGCGATGGCCATAGATGCAATCAGGAGCTCCGATAACATTGCTCACTTCAGTTTCTGTCATACCGAGCTTGACTGGACCGATTGAGTTTCCTAGTTGAATTTCGAAAATTTCCATTTTTATCCTAAAAACACATAACGCCCAATTAAGGGGTGAGCAACGCTACCACCCAAACCTAAAGCATTGTGCCATAAACACTTAATTTGAAGTAGAAGCAAAAATGCCAAGCGTTGGGAATCCCTCTTAAATTGTTTGTTATACGGAGATTTTCTGCCTGCCGACTTTATGAGCAAAACCACCAACCCTAACCTTAATAATTCCCTGGTCGCTCAACTCCACAGACGCTGTAATTCTTGAAACACACTCCATCGCCCGACCTTGCTCAAAAGTAAAGCTATTCGAATGTGTATTAGGAAGGTGTTTGGCTAAGTAACAAGCTAATGCACCACTCGCACTTCCTGTCGCTGACTCCTCTGAAATTCCAACCAATGGAGCGAAATTACGACAGCTTGCTGTCACTTTACTTGTTTTCTCACACAGCTCAAAAGCATGGATACCAATTACACCATGCCTTTCACATAACTCACTAGTTAAATTTTCATTCACTTGAATTTGATCAAGATACCCAAAGGGCACAGGGACAATAATATCAGGTAAGCCTGTTGAAATAACCTCAATCGGTAACCGAGTTGACTCAAGTAGCGTCGAGTCTAGTCCAATCAACTCTGATATAACCTCATAACTAAACTCCCCACGAAATTCTGGTAACTTCAGGTCCATTACTATATGACCATTAGCCTCTATAGTTACCACAAGCAAACCTGCTTTAGTCCTTTGAAGGTATTTACCTTCCGTTATGATTCCGTCTTGATACATAGTCGAAAATGCTGCCAATGTGGCGTGTCCACAGAAATCAACTTCACCTGTTGTGGTGAAAAAAGACAACTCAAAGTCGGCTTCGTCATCGAGAGATACAAACGCAGTTTCCGAGTAACCAACAACTTGTGCTATTTGTAATTTTTCTTCGTTCGACAAGTGATCAGCGTGAAGCACTACACCAGCAGGATTCCCACCAGTTCCATTCGAAGTAAAGGAATTAACCAAAAAAGCTTCAACGTTCTTCAATATTCATATCTCCGTATAACGCCCAATTAAGGGGTGAGCAACGCTACCACCCAACCTAACGCATTGTACCGTAAACACTAAAATTGAAGTAGAAGCAAAATGCCAAGCGTTGGGAATCCCTCTTAAATTGTTTGTTATATTAATTTATACAAGCATGTCATGATGAAGAAATGTACCAGTTTCCCAGCACCAACAAGTAAGTAAATAATTGGAGCTAGACTTATGTTTGTAAGCAGAAAGTGATTTCGTTAACTCATATACAATATAGTCAGCATCAACTTGTGTTTTCTGCTGAAAAACAAAAACTTTATATTCTGAATCTGATTGCAAAAGCTTATTAAAATCATATCGTAAACCTTTTAACTTCATATCAGAAAGCTCGATTTCCATAGATAGCTTAACCCCGATAAAGTTACTTTCTGAATCAAACTCCCTCCATATCAAGTCATATAGCCACTCTTTAGCTTTTTTATCAACGCTTGAGCGAGGACGGATACCTGAAATATGTTTTCCACGCTCACTAAACATTAGTTTGATTTCTTTATTTTTTAGAGTGTTATTCCATTTTGGACGTATTCCGCTTTTCAACTGAGCTTGCTTTTTGCGTTCCATCGCACTAGTACCAAGCTCATCAAACCAACTCATAAACTCTGAAATCATGCTGTATTCTCCACATTAATATAACGCCCAATTAAGTGGTGAACAACGCACTGGCCAAGCCGCTGCATTGCACCATAAAACACTTTACCTGACGCATAGTAAAACTGCTACGCGTTGAGAATCCACTTGAATTGCTTGTTATGTGAATTTTACCGTGAATTCAAAGTAAACCACCGTAGAAATGAAGTAATTTGAATAAGTT
>NZ_CAWPQZ010000120.1:0-2020 GCF_963889785.1 Vibrio sp. S12_S33
ATTCACATAACAAGCAATTCAAGTGGATTCTCAACGCGTGGCAGTTTTACTATGCGTTAGGTAAAGTGTTTTATGGTGCAATGCAGCGGCTTGGTCAGTGCGTTGTTCACCACTTAATTGGGCGTTAAATTACAAGGAGTTACAATGGAAAATTTTAAGGAATATCCTATCTCACTTCATGAGATATATAAGGCTAAAAAGGTGGTTTCAGCATACATGAAGCCATCACCCCTAATTAAGTATGATGGTTTATCCCAATTACTTGGTTGTGAGGTTTACGTGAAGCATGAGAATCAAAACATCACGGGAAGTTTCAAAATCAGAGGTGGTATAAACATTATGTCACATCTCAAAAAAGCTAAAGTAAATGGTGTTGTTACGTTTTCAACAGGTAATCACGGCTTATCTGTTGCCACGTCAGCAAAACTATTTGATATACCAGCAATTGTAGTAGTGCCAGTTGGTTCTAACCCTGTAAAAATTGAGTTGATAAAACTCGCGGGTGCTGAAGTCATTGAAGCTGGTGAAAACTTCGATGAATCGGCTAAGGTTGTGGCTGATATTAATGAAACGAAAGGCTATTACTACGTTCACCCTGCTAATGAACCCCTTATAGTAAATGGCGTTGGTACTGAGTTTCTTGAAATCATCGAAGATATCCCTGACGTTGATGCTGTAATTTTACCATTAGGTGGTGGTAGTGAAGTTGCTTCAGGGATTAGTGTTTTAAAATCAATATCACCTCAAATTAGTATCTACGCTGTTCAAGCAGAGCTATCGTCAGCTGCTTATCAGTCATGGAGTAGTAAAAAAATTATTGAAAGCAGTAATCAAACCTTTGCAGGTGGTTTTGCTACGGGAACAGCTTACGACACTACTTTTAATATTTATCGTGACAAATTAGATGACTTTGTCCTTCTTTCTGAGCAAGAAATTTTACAAAGTATAGCTTTAGCTGCTCATTACACGAAAAATTTAGTGGAGGGCGCAGGAAGTTCAACAATTATGGCTGCATGGAAGTTAAGGGAACAATTGGTAGGTAAAAAAGTAGTGCTTCAGTTTAGTGGTTCTAATGCATCACCTGATGAGCTAGAAAAGGCTTGTGAGTTGTCTAGCTTTCGTGATGGAAAAGTAATTTAACAACACGTTTAAGACGGATTCCCAACGCTCGGCATTTTTGGTTTGCTTCGACTAAAGTGTTTACGGCACAATACGTTAAGTGTAGTGGTCTGCGTTGCTCACCACTTAACGCAGCGTTAGGTATAAATTTTAATAAGAGAATAAGGAGTTCAAATGACAATAAAGGTTGTTACTCAAGCAGTATTACTCGGATTGCTGATATCTTCTTCAGCTTATTCTAAAGAACTTTCAGGAGTTTTAGGGGTTGGCTATGGCTTTGGTGGAGATGAGTTATTTCAAGGCATTTATAACTCAGGTGAAAGTGATGAAATCAATGCTAACGACGGACTCTCTATTTTCGGCGGGATAGATTATCAATTCTCAAATCAGTTTTTTATTCGCGGTACTATAGGCTACAAATCAGAATCAATAGATGCATCAAATGGAGAGGTTACGTTCAGTAAAGTACCGTTTGAACTATCTCTGTTCAGAAATTTTGAAAACCACAAGCTAGGAGCAGGAGTTACTTATCATACGGGTGTCGAACTAGAGTGTTCAGTTGCTGGCCTCTGTAACTCAACGGTAGATTTTAAAGATGCTGCTGGTTTTATAGCCCAATACGAGTATGCCTTTGCGCCTTTGGTTATAGGTCGGTTCAGTGTAGGCGCTAAATACACATACATAAACTATAAGCTGGACTCTAACAATACAGAGTTTGATGGCAGTGGCTTCGACATCCATCTTGCTTACATGTTTTGACTTTCATGAAGTAACCTAACAAACGACTATGGTGTCAATAACTATTTTTTAGCTGTATTTTCATCCCATATGACGCCATCTCGTAGCATCGAATTTAGGATAACTACCATCTTTCTAACACACGCGATAATGGCTACTTTTT
>NZ_CAWPQZ010000121.1:0-1997 GCF_963889785.1 Vibrio sp. S12_S33
CCGCTGCATAACACCGTAAAACACTTTACCTGACGCATAGTAAAACTGCCACGCGTTGAGAATCCACTTGAATTGCTTGTTATGTGAATTTTACCGTGAATTCAAAGTAAACCACCGTAGAAATGAAGATATTTGAATAAGTTACGTACAAAAACGATGCTTACTAAAACCTAAATATCACAGCGTTCTTAGCCAAAGAGAGCCACTTGCAGAATCAACGACAAAGAAAGCGCCCTTTCAGCAACCGCTAAATTTTTTGCTTCACCAGATTTTCAGAGCTGAATGTCAGCAAGTGAATCAGTCAAAAAGACATTTCAATTAAAGCGATTTGAAACTGATGAAACTCAACACAAACCAGATCCAAAACTCAATTGAGGCAACCCAAGAACCTTGAAAACGATCAATCTCAAGTTGTTCAAGAATCCATTTCGACCAAGCCAACTTGCCGAAAACACGGAACGAATTCTCAATGAAATCGTAGCTTTGACCTTAAAAACCCATCAAACACATAACGCCCAATTAAGGTGTGAAGCACGCAATGACCAAGCCGCCGCATGGCGCTGCAACACCCAAAACCAACGCATACCAAAAATGCCACGCGTGCTGAATCACTCTTAAATTGTTTGTTAGCCTAGTTATACACGTGCACCTTTTCTTGCAACTCTACCCTTTGGGATTGTTTTACCTCTTGGTTTAAGTCTTTCTCAAGGTCGTTTTTAACCAGTTCAAGAATATTTGCTAACTCTTGAGTCTGTGCTGCATGTTCATTCAATTTACTCCGTTCAACTAAAAGCAAAAAAAGCGGAATGAATAATGCCAAAGTAAATAAACTAGGGAAAATGCCTGAAACGACCTCTAACTTTAGAGACATTCCTGTAACAGCTGAAATTAAACCAAAGCTTGCCGCTAGTAACGTTAAATAGTTTGAACGACTAACTAATCTCTCCCTAGTATTTTTATAAGCAACGATGATTTCGTTAATATACGCTTTGTTTAGTCCTCCCCCGGCTTTAAGCTTTGAGGCTGCAAATAACTTTGCATCATGGACTATCACTTGTTCCTTTTTAAGTAACTGAGAATAATGTTCACCTTTGCCGAAAGTTCTCTTTAAGAAACTCGGCACCTTATACCACGATTTTTTAAGATACTTCTTACTAATAAGTGCATACTCTTCATACAACTCTTGACCTAAGTTTTCCAAAAGCTAACTCCTATAATTTATTTCATTTATGACTAATTAGGCTAACGCCGCGTTAAGTGGTGAGCAACGCGACCACAATCCTAAACCATTGCGCCTTAAACACAACACTCAACCTAGAGCCGAAACTCCCAAGCGTTGGGAATCCGTCTTAAACGCCTAGTTAGCTGCTGCACTTTCGCTAGCAAATTACGACAAAATGCCTAATTTGAAACACATTATTGCTTTCAAACGGCAAAGTAAAACGGACAGCTGTGAAATTAAAGCCTAATCCACGAAATGTGCTTGGCAAAGAAGAAATGACCGAGAAAATCACCATTCCTAAGCATGGTAATTTGCAAAGAATTCTATCGAAAAAGCCAACGACAAAGCACACGAAACGAATTTAGGCATTCATGAATTTCAACAACCAAGAAGCCACACCAACGAACTTAACAAACACAACACTTCCCGTAAGCAGACTTCGTTAAGTTCAAACACTTCCCGAAAAGTGCCACTGGCGAGATAGTTGATAAGCTGAGATTTGTCCGGTGTGTAGCTAGAAAATCCAAAGCTTTTCCACCCTAAATTCACCGTTTTTCTTAACCCAAGCTAACGCCCAATTAAGGGGTGAACAACGCCTCCACCCAAACCTAACGCATTGTGCCATAAACACTAAATTTGAAGTAGAAACAAAAGTGCCAAGCGTTGTGAATCCCTCTTAAATTGCTTGTTATGTGTTTACTCAAAGTAACCCTCGGAAGCAATTGCAACCGATTGAAAGTACAACCCTTCACCTTCTTCTAAGTCAGGAAGAGTT
>NZ_CAWPQZ010000122.1:0-1980 GCF_963889785.1 Vibrio sp. S12_S33
TCACATAACAAGCAATTCAAGTGGATTCTCAACGCGTGGCAGTTTTACTATGCGTTAGGTAAAGTGTTTTACGGTGCAATGCAGCGGCTTGGCCAGTGCGTTGTTCACCACTTAATTGGGCGTTATGCAACTCAGGTAAATTTAGGGGTTCAATCTTTTGGGATTTCTCCGGCTATTCGTTTTGTGTTGTCGGCAAATGAGCATTTTTACCCTCAAATTCTTGGTTAACTTAAACCGTAAAACAGGCAAATTTCTTTGTTTGCCTCAATTGGTTTTAGCGTTGGCGCGTTGTCAGTTTAACGGGTGCAAAGTGTGGAAATGGCAAGTTAATCGATCATTTCGCATTTGCTGAAAGTCTTGCTCGGTGATTTTGTCTCATTCAAAAGCTTGGTTTGTCGTTGAAAGGTGGATTTTGTTTTGGCGGCTTATTTATCACGGTTCAGGCTTTGGCTGATTCTTGGTTCACTTAACCAATATTTAGATTGTTTTCTTAATCAAATGTAGTGTAACTTCTGGTTTATCTTATTGAATTTGCATAACAAAGCATTTAAGACGGATTCGCAACGCTTGGCGGTTTTAGTGTAAATTCAGTTTTTGTGTTTTAAGTGGTTTGTCGAGGCGTTGGTGTTTAGCGTCGCTCACCACTTAATGCGGCGTTATATTTATTTTGACTTTGGAGTTAATGTTGAACCTAGAAAAACTAGTTCTTAGTAGTGGAACTGAAGAGATACTCATATCTGTTAGCCCTGACTGGCCAACAATTATTGTTACTGGTGCAATCGGTGTAGGAAGTATTCTTACTTCGATTGCTGTAGTTGTTATAACTCGCCGGAACCAAAAAAGTCAAAGTAAAGAAAAAGTTGCAAACCTGAGACAGCAATGGCTCACTGAGTTAAGAGAAACGATTTCTAAGTTTGTTGCAGTTGCTGGAGTAATTTCTGTCCGCGGTAAGATTGTTAAAGATTACGTAGCTACGGTAGAAGGGAAAGAGAATTACCAAACGTTGCTATACTACCGCAGTAAAATTCATCTTATGCTAGACGTTAATAAAGACTATTCGAAGGTATTAAAAAGTCTGCTATCTGATGTGGTTAAAAACATTGGTAATAACGAGAAAGAGTCTGTAAAAGATGTCGGAAGTTATCTCAAAGCATTTGAGGAGCAGTCCCAAAAAGTACTTGAGAAGGCTTGGCAAGATATACGAAAAGATCTTGAATCATAAATATAACAAGCAATTTAAGAGGGATTCACAACGCTTGGCGCCCTCACTTTAAGTCAGTTTAGTGTTTATGGCACAATGCTTTAGGTTTAGGAGGAGGCGTTGTTCACCCCTTAATTGGGCGTTATGTAGCAGGAGGGAACTTGCAAGATATAAAGAATATACTCGTTTACAAGCGAACTCACGTTGGTGATCCCAATGGGAAAGGTGAGTTTGGTGTAAACGACTGCATGGGGGAAATCCGTGACTATGATTTTGATGCTGTAATAGGTGTTGGCGGTTTAGGTAATGAGCCCTGCAGTTATGGAATTGATCGAAAGATCAATTGGGTTGGCATCAAGCCGACGAGAATGAATGGCTCCGAAGCTCATCGCGCAGATATACTTAAATTCGAAAAATTTGTTTTGTTAGAGTCATCGGGTCCTATTTTTGAGCCAATGGCTCCATTACTCGCAAAGCGTTTATATCAAGATGGTGCTAGATTTGTATTCACAAGTATGACTGACAAAGAACGAGAAGAAGCCAGAAATATCTTAGCTTTTTGTTTGTCGTTACCTTCAGTTGAGCCATTACATGTATCTGAAAAGTGTAATCTAAGCTTTTCAAGCCCATGTACATCAAAGTGTTAAAGCTACTTAGTATCAAGTTTGAAGTGCGACATTTTTTACAGATGCGCATGAATATACTCCAGTGGTGTTCTATACCCAAGTCTTTTGCGTGGGCGCGTATTTAATTTGTGTGCGATTTCATCACAGAGCTCT
>NZ_CAWPQZ010000123.1:0-1960 GCF_963889785.1 Vibrio sp. S12_S33
AGAGCTCTGTGATGAAATCGCACACAAATTAAATACGCGCCCACGCAAAAGACTTGGGTATAGAACACCACTGGAGTATATTCATGCGCATCTGTAAAAAATGTCGCACTTCAAACTTGATACTAAGACACTTTCATTTTCAGCAGCGTCTACGCTTGCTTTACCACTTCCACTTGGTCCTTTTCCAGAAAATACCCTATTAAGCGCTTACTAATAAAATGAACGCCCAATGACATAATTAAGGTATCAATGATAGTTGTCACACCTAAAGAAACTAATAAAACCATTTGACCTATATCAGGTAACAACGTCAACAATGCCAGTGACTCACATAATACAGCCCAAACGGTAAAATAAACCACAAGGCGGATTTTTTCCTTTCTAGTGAAGTAGCGCTTAAACACTTTAGCGAACCTCCAGCAGATAATCGCTAATGTGACGCAAATGATGAATACTAATCCTCCTACGCCTAAACGTATTTCAGGTGCGACCATATCGACGGTAGCACCAAGAGCTAACCATATTACGGGCAACAGAATCGAATATAGGAACAATTTGGGATTTTTTTCTTTAGCCATAACAATCTCCATACGTAAAAAATAGATCTTTGCAAACACGGATGACGCTCCATGTGTTATAACGCTGCGTTAAGTGGTGAGCAACGCGACCACAATCCTAAACCATTGTGCCTTAAACACAAAACTCAACCTAGAGCCGAAACTCCCAAGCGTTGGGAATCCGTCTTAAACGCTTAGTTAGCTGCTGCACTTTCGCTAGCAAATTACGACAAAATGCCTAATTTGAAACACATTATTGCTTTCAAACGGCAAAGTAAAACGGACAGCTGTGAAATTAAAACCCAATCCACTAAATGCGCTTGGCAAAGAAGAAATGACCGAGAAAATCACCATTCCTGAGATCGGTAATTAGCAAAGAATTCTATCGAAAAAGCCAACGACAAAGCACACGAAACAAATTTAAGAATGCATAAATTTCAACACCAAAGAAGCCGCGTCAACGAAATTAACAAACACAACACTTCCCGTAAGCAGACTTTGTTAAGTTCAAACACTTCCCGAAAAGTGCCACTGGCGAGATAGTTGAGAAGCTGAGATTTTTCCGGTGTGTAGCTAGGAACCCCAAAGCCTTTCCACCCTAAATTCACAGCTTTTCTTAACCCCAGCTAACGCCGCGTTAAGTAGTGAGCGACGCCTCCACTGAACCTAAACCATTGTGCCGTAACCACTAAATTTAAATCAAACCAAAAATGCTATGCGTTGCGAATCTGCCTTAAACGCCTTGTTATGTGTATGGTTGTGATATTGTTTCACGAATTAAGGTATGTTCACTCGCTACAACTTTCCTAAAGCCTTCGATTAGATTTCGAATAAGAACTATCTCATGTTTTTCAAACACTCGATGGGGGTTCGCTCCCATCAAGACTGATTGTTTACCTGTTAATCTATAATCGCGAGAAGCTGCATCTGAATGTGCAACTGAGCTATTTCTCCTTTCGAGAACTGACTCATGAAAACATTTCATTTCATCAGGCAGCGTCTCAATCCAGGACTTTGTTAACTCATTGTACTTACTTTTAAACTTTTTTGATTCGTCTTTATCAAGACGAGGGTAAGAGTATGCGCTAGCGAAATTTCTAGCGTAAGTGACAATAAGTGAAATCGTGAGGGCCTTACATAGAATACTTTCTGAGTCTTCAATTACTTCGAGTTCGTTACAAAAATCTATACATTCCCAAAGATCATCAAAAGATGAATTAAGTCTCTGATAGTAGTGTTCATTTATTTCCATAGATTCACCATCTCATCATACACATAACGCCAAATTAAGGTGTGAACAACGCTAGCCACCTGACCTAAAGCATTGTGCCATAAACACTAAACTAGCTTGAAGTGAAAGCGCCGAGCGTTGTGAATCACTCTTAAATTTCTTGTTATGTTAA
>NZ_CAWPQZ010000124.1:0-1948 GCF_963889785.1 Vibrio sp. S12_S33
GCATAAATTTCAACACCAAAGAAGCCGCACCAACGAACTTAACAAACACAACACTTCCCGTAAGCAGACTTCGTTAAGTTCAAACACTTTCCAAAAAGTGCCACTGGCGAGATAGTTGAGAAGCTGAAATCTGTCCGGTGTGTAGCTAGAAAACAGAAAGCCTTTCCACCCTAAATTCACCGTTTTTCTTAACCCCAGCTAACGCCCAATTAAGGGGTGAACAACGCTTCCATCCAAACCTAAAGCATTGTGTCATAAACACTAAAACCGAAGTAGAAACAAAAGCGCCAAGCGTTGTGAATCCCTCTTAAATTGCTTGTTAGCATATTTTGCTCGCGACTATCTGCATCGAGTAGTTTTCAATTTCATTATTAATTTTTTGCATTTTGCCTTCAACATCCCCTAATTGCTTATTAGGGTCTTCGAAAAATTGTTCTATCGAACCCAAAGTAAGCATTATAACCTGAAACATTTGAATATATTGCTGTTCCATATGATTCGAGTCAAAATCATCAATTAAAGAATTAAAGTGCTCCAATTGACCATAAATCGCTGACAGCGCAATTCGTTCAGACTGGTTATAGGAAGCATACAATTCAGCATAATACTTGTCGTGAACTAGAGTTTTAATTTTAAGAGGGATGAAATTAAAACGCTCTCCCTCAAGTAGAGATTTCGCGAAACTTTCGCAGTACTCACGGGATTTGCTTAACTTGAACGAAATGTCTTCTAGCTCAGCGCCTAAAGCAGATTTCAACTTACGGCTCCTTATCTTAGATCTAACAATTTCGGTAAACTGAGATAAGCACCACCCAACTCCAACTGAAATCAAAGCCACTATTACTTTATCGTTCATATTTCCTCAATATGCTAACGCTGCGTTAAGTGGTGAGCAACGCGACCACAATCCTAAACCATTGCGCCTTAAACACAAAAACTCAACCTAGAGCCGAAACTCCCAAGCGTTGGGAATCCGTCTTAAACGCCTAGTTAGCTGCTGCACTTTCGCTAGCAAATTACGCCAAAGTGCCTAATTTGAGACAAATTATTGCTTTCAAACGGCAAAGTAAAACAGACAGCAGTGAAATTAAAACCCAATCCACGAAATGCGCTTGGCAAAGAAGAAATGACCGAGAAAATCACCATTCCTGAGCTCGGTCATTTGCAAAGAATTCTATCGAAAAAGCCAACGACAAAGCACACGAAACGAATTTAGACATTCATGAATTTCAACACCAAAGAAGCCGCGCCAACGAACTTAACAAACACAACACTTCCCGTAAGCAGACTTCGTTAAGTTCAAACACTTCCCGAAAAGTGCCACTGGCGAGATAGTTGAGAAGCTAAGATTTGTCCGGTGTGTAGCTAGAAAACTAAAAGCCTTTCCACCCTAAATTCACAGCTTTTCTTAACCCCAGCTAACGCCGCGTTAAGTGGTGAGCAACGCGACCACAATCCTAAACCATTGCGCCTTAAACACAAAACTCAACCTAGAGCCAAAACTCCCAAGCGTTGGGAATCCGTCTTAAACGCCTAGTTAGCTGCTGCACTTTCGCTAGCAAATTACGCCAAAATGCCTAATTTGAAACACATTATTGCTTTCAAACGGCAAAGTAAAACGGACAGCTGTGAAATTAAAACCTAATCCACGAAATGCCCTTGGCAAAGAAGAAATGGCCGAATAAATCACCATTCCTGAGCTCGGTAATTTGCAAAGAATTCTATCGAAAAAGCCAACGACAAAGCACACGAAATGAATTTAGGCATTCATGAACTTCAACAGCAAAGAAGCCGCGCCAACGAACTTAACAAACACAACATTTCCCGTAAGCAGACTTCGTTAAGTTCAAACACTTCCCGAAAAGTGCCACTGGCGAGATAGTTGAGAAGCTGAGATTTGTCCGGTGTGTAGCTAGAAAACCCAAAGCCTTTCCACCCTAAATTCACC
>NZ_CAWPQZ010000125.1:0-1887 GCF_963889785.1 Vibrio sp. S12_S33
ACCTTTCAATCTCAGTGAGGTGCGTGTACTTCATGTTTTTTACTTCTTGGCGGGAGCAAAAATGATGATTATCGCATCTCACTGTTTTTATGTTCAGAGGTGTCGCACTTCGTACTTGAATCCAAGTGTTATAACAAACAGTTCAAGAGGGATTCAGCACGCGTGGCATTTTTGGTATGCGGTGATTTCGGTGTTGAAGTTCTATGCAGCGGCTTAGTATTGCGTGCTTCACCCCTTAACTGGGCGTTATAAGGCTATAGGGTAGTAATAAAGTGTATAAAATCGACAACAAAAAGCTCAGAAAGGAAAAGCTAAGCCCCATTTGGACGCTAGTCTTTGTCCTGTTTTTAGGAAGTCTAATGTCTACGCCAGAATATGGTGAAGACTTTGATTGGTCCAAACTCATATTTCTAGTTGCTTTCACTGGATTGTTCGCCGTCGGTGCGAGAGTCTACGGTGTAATACGTTACCTAAAGTGGGCGAAGATTCATCGAGTGGTTATTGAAAGTGACGGAGTGAGTTTTCAAAACTTTGGTAGTAAAACTATTTTACCCTGGGATCAAGTTACCTCTTTAAAGGTTAAAGAAAAGGGCGGAAATGTCACCAACATAATATTGAAAACACGAGCGTCCGGCAAAATAGATTTCAAAGATTACGACAATCTAAACCTATTAAGCGAAGAGCTAAAAGCTAATGTAGATGAACAGTTTTGGGTATAACGTTGTTGTACTTCGTACTTGAATCCAAGCCTTATAACAAAGCATTTAAGAGTGATTCCCAACGCTTGGCATTTTTCATTCCATCGTTGGGTTTTGTGTTTACGGTGGCATGGATTAGGTATGGTGGCAGCGTTGCTCACACCTTAATGCGGCGTTATGTGTAGGAGGCCAATTTGGAATTAATTGAACTATTTATAAACTTCTCTAACGATTACTTTAGGCCTGTGCTGCTGTTGTTTACATCATGTTTTGCGTTGTATTTTGCGTATCAAAAGCTAACAGTTCACTTTAGTGCTTCATATACTGTCAATACATCTATTGATGTACCAACACATATATCAGCAGTTTCAGTAGTCAATAATAAAGATCGTACTTTTACTATTTGGTCTGTCTATGCTGTTATAAATGGAACTCACAAATTGAAGTTAACGACATTGCCTAAGCCAGTTGTTATTAAGCCATATGAGGCTTTGACATTTGAATGTGATAGTTTTTCGAAAGCTTATATCGGTGATAAGGAGTTAGACTCGAACTACTTCAGTAAAGATGTTGAAATCTATCTTGCTCTCGGTGATAGAGAAGTAAAATGTAAAGCAAAGTCAGTGTCTAAGCGTAACTTTCCTCTGGAAAATCTTGAAGCAATATACACTGAAAGGTATGAATTTGCAGGGCACCTTTATGATGAACATGTTGCCTACATTTTGCATTATCAATTGGGGAAAGAATCGAAAATTGCTTATATTGGGTTTAAGGGATTGATTTACCATGAATGGGGTATCGCCCCAAATGGCATCAGGGGGGAGATCAGTGAAGAATCTCTTCGTCAGTTTCTAGTTCAGAATGGTTTTCACGATATGTTTGATAACTATCAATGCTATCAAGTAGATTTTCCAAAAACCAAGTTCGTATTCGACAAAACTACACATAACAAACAATTTAAGAGTGATTCCTAACGCTTGGCATTTTTGGTGTTAAAGTTGAGTTCAGTGTTTACTATGGTTTTATCGAGTTTCGTGGTTGCGTTACTCACACCTTAATTGGGCGTTATGTGTTTGATGAGTTTTTAGGGTTAACTCTACGATTTCATTGAGAATTCGTTCTGTGTTTTCGGCAAGTTGGCTTGGTCGAAATGGATTCTTGAATAATCTGAGATTGATCGTTTTCAAGG
>NZ_CAWPQZ010000126.1:0-1884 GCF_963889785.1 Vibrio sp. S12_S33
TGGATTCATGTTGAACTTACTTGGTGGGTTAATTGCGTACTGCCTAAAACCAGAAAAGCCATCGTTGAACATAACAACCACTGAAAAATCAGGATTAATGGCGATGGCTTAAACCGATCTCAGGTTAGTTAGGGCTTTTTTTGATTCTAATCCGAACATCTATTCATAGCATATTTAGTGCTTACATTGAGAAAGTGTGCACATTCTTACGCTTCTCATTTTATATTGTTGCGTTTAGCTACCACATTTATATACACAAATGATGGGTTGAGACTTAACATGTAGCGGATAAGCGTGTAAGTATCTCCTTTTAAAATGTTATAACCATTTGACTTAAGGTGTTGTGTAGATTGTGGCAAGCATAAAAATTACTGTAGATAGACTGCAACCTGGCTTACATATTAGGTTGCCAGTTAAATGGAATGAACACCCCTTCCTCTTCAATAGCTTTAAAATTAAGTCTCAAGAGCAAATTCAATTGATTAAGCATTTGGGTATTCAGCACGTCTATATTAATCCCGCTCAAAGCGATACACAGCCATTACCAGTTAATAGCCAACCAGAAGAGGTGGGTGAAGAACCCTCTTATGTAGATAGTGAAGCTAAGAAACTGTGGGAAGAGAAGCAAAAACGAATTGAAAAGCTCAATGCTTATCGACGTCGCATTTTAAATTGCGAGAAAGAATTTGAACGTTCATTGGCTCGTATGCGAGCTGTGATGAATAAAATTCGTAATCGTCCAGAAGATGCAGTAGATGAAGCTTCTCTTTTGGTTGAGGACATTGTTGATAAACTTTTAAGTGAAGATAATGTCACTTTACATCTAATGAATGGCAAAAGTGAGTTTGAAGATATCTACTTCCATTCATTGAATGTTTCTGTCATTGCCATGCTGATTGGTAAAGCCAAAGGTTACGATGCTCAAAAAATCAAGGAATTGGCATTTGCTGCTCTGTTCCACGATATGGGGAAAATTAAAGTTCCAACCGCCATCGTAAGAAAGAAAACAAAGCTGACGGAACCTGAGTTAAATTATCTTAAGTTGCATACTAAATATGGCTTAGAGATAGCGAGCCATATTGAGAGTTTTCCTGACAGTGCAAAAAAAGTGATAGAGCAACATCATGAATTAAACGATGGCAGTGGTTATCCGCTCGGTTTAAAAGAAGCAGATATTGATGAGTTGGCGCAAGTTATTACGGTAGCCAATGCCTTTGATAATCTTTGCCATCCTAGCATTGTTGCTGAACAAAAAATCCCATACATTGCTCTTTCTTATATGTATAAACATTGTAAACACCTCTACAGCAAAGAAAACCTCAACATTCTGATCAAGTTTATGGGGGTTTTTCCGCCCGGAACTGTAGTGCAGCTATCCAATAATATGGTTGGATTGGTTATTTCCGTGAATGCCCGGCAATTACTATATCCCAATGTCTTGATCTATGATCCTTCGGTACCTAGAACGCAAGCCCCAATCATCGATTTGGCGGATAGGGATTTGAAAATCGTTAATGCGATTTTGCCTCATAAACTGCCTGACAAAATACGAGAATATTTAAATCCTCGTTCTCGGATTTCATATTTCTTTGACAGTGATGACTAATTTCGAATTCGAAGCAGGGATTAACTAGTGCTGAATGGGTACTTTCTGGCTGTTAATTAAGCAAAAATAAGTAGTTTGTTGGCTTTTTGTTCGCTTGAGTACTGGGGAGGCAATTTTATAAAGAAATAAGTTGCTATCATATTTTATCTCCCTATAATGCCGCCTCACTGACACGGCACAGCCAGTAAGGGTTCAAGCCCACTAGCCAGTCAATCAGTAGGCCAAATTGGTAAGACGAAATAATTTAAAAAAGTGTTTGACACAAAAAATTATCTCGC
>NZ_CAWPQZ010000127.1:0-1862 GCF_963889785.1 Vibrio sp. S12_S33
TTCCAAGAAGTGGACGATGCCGATTAGAAACTGGCGACAAGCTCTAAACCGCTTTATGATTATGTTCGAAGACCGACTCACTGAATACATGTAACCCCGATAGTTACACAGAATTATTTACAGGGTCAAGGCTTGCCAGAACCTTCAAAAGGTACTCAGAATCCATCGCACACATCGCTCTTTTGTGTTTAATGCTCGCTTTCAAAGTCGTTTCACTCTTCAACATGTTTAAACACATCTGTCTGATCCTTGCAAAGTTCTCTGCACTTTCTTCCGCTCGTTTTCGACAAGCATCTTCACCAAATGACGTATCGAGGGACCAATGCATCGACTCTACTAACCAGTGTGAGCGCGTCGCATTTAACAATTCCTTAGCATTTAAATCCTTCGAACTTATGTAGTATCTCACCGTGACTTCTGACTCTTTTGCCACGGCTTCCTCTTGTCTTACTGACACGACAATACCCATTGTTTTTAACTCGGGCCAAGCAAATTCTAAGTCTCCTAGAACACTTAAATCCTTATTCGTTAATGCCAGTCTGGTTTCTTGTCTTCCACGCGATTTTTCCTGTGTGCTATAAGAATCACCATCGTGTTTTTGTAGCATGCTCATGTCGAAATAATTATCGAATGCTTGCTCCAAACGGCCTTGATTGCCTTTTACCGCAAGCAAATAATCAGCGTTTTTATTTAGTATTTTTTGAGCAATCTTCTTCTGACACCCCATGGCATCAATAGTGACCAAACAACCTGATATATCAAGCAGTTCGAGCAACTCTGGAATGGCAGTGATCTCATTAGATTTCTCGTAAACTTTATGTTGTCCGAGACTCACACCATTTTCTGTCGCAAAGGCGTTCACCATATGAATGGCACCAAGGCCGCGAGAGTCATCATAAGAGCCCCTGACAGTTTTACCATCAATGGCAATGACTTCACCTTTAGTTAGCTCACAGCAATCTTTCATCCATTCAATAAAGCTCTTTTGCAGTCGAGTCGCATTAATCATTCCCATCGCTCTGGCTATCGTCGATGTTGAAGGGACACCATGGCTAAAATCACCAAATCGCTTCAAGAAATCCAACCGAGCCTCTCCGTATAAGCTAATCGCTTTCCAATTATCTTGGCCGGAAAGTACAGCGCAAATTGTTAACAAAATGATATCAGTTAACTTGTGCTCTACTTTGTCTTGTTGTCTGTAATCTGGAATGACATCGAAATGCATAAATGGGTGCTGGTTACTCATCGTTGAACCTCCAATTTGTCTATGGAGGTATTAGAAAACACTGAAAATGATCTACAAATCGATCATCAGACAATTGATTGTTATGTGATAACGCTAACTAGTGAGATTAGAAAATTGAGAACTCACTACGCTACAAACCCTTTAAACATGGGCATGTTCATGAATTTTCCCTAATATTCAACGCCTGCAAAAACGCATGAGCAAAGCCAAAGCGCTATCAGCGTTGGCTTATAAACTAGGGCGATGTGTCTACTTCATGCTGAGGGACAAAACGGTGTTTGATGAGAAACGATTTTTACCCCAATAAGTCGCACAATGAAGTGAGCTGAACGTCTAACTGGTGCTGAGTGAGAACACGTCACTGACTCAAATTTACTGGGATTTAAGCCCGAAGAAGTCAGTTGTGTCAGGTAGTCCAAGCCCGCTAGCTTTGATTAGCTGCTTCATTGGTGCGCACCCATAACAACGAACAGCAAAGTTGCTTACACCGTAAGCGCATCATAAACACCGCATTCTAATCAACCTCAGCACGCTATACGATCAAATCTCCAACCATAAGGAGATCTGAAATGGCAAAACGACGTACCGACCAAGAATGGCAAACCCTGTTTGAAAA
>NZ_CAWPQZ010000128.1:0-1820 GCF_963889785.1 Vibrio sp. S12_S33
CCATAGAGATGATGCATGGATTTTGATTTGCGATGTAATTAAGTAGCTTAGTTCGTTGAAGTTTTTTACGGCTTATGTTCTTTCCTTTATGATTAATTTGAAGAAGAAAGAAAATATTTTTTGCTAAATCGATGCCGATGATTTTATGCTGAGTCATGGTCTTCTCCTTTTGCTTCGGGACCTGAACACTCCAAGCATGGCTCAATGCCATGTGAAGTGGTAGGGGGAGACCATCTCATCACCTTAATGCGGCGTTATGCCACTCGTTGTGGTATGTCGTTCTATAAGTTGGTAATTCTGATATAATGTCCGTTTTAAATATCGGTATTGGTTATGAAAAACGTAGTTGGCTTAGTCGCAAGTTCTCTAATTTTATTGAGTGTCCAGTCTATAGCAAGCCCAGATGACTTTGTTAAGAAGACTGGCGATCAGTTTTATATCGGTGCAGACGTCGCAGTAGCGAATAGTATTGATGTTAGCATCAATGGCGAGTCTGTGGACGAATCGGCATAATGTATTGGCTGGCTATGAATTCAACACGCACTCATTGGTAAAAACGAGTGTGGAAGTAGAACATCGTACATTTGGTGAAGTAGACAACACTGGCACTTTAAAAGTGGACGGCGATGCTTTATTTGTAAATGCAAAAGCAAAACTGTTCGTGTTATACGATTTTGGCAATTTGTATTTAGCGCCGATGGTCGGTCTTGGAGAGGTGACAATTGATGGTTCAGGAAACGGTGTTAGCTTTTCAGAGTCTCAAACAGGTTATCAGGTAGGTCTAGAGTTCGGTACTCGCCTGAAGTAAGGTGTTGATTTGCACCTAGGGTACAGAGCAACCTTCACATCAATTAGTAATGCCGGAAATGACATCGATATCAACTTGTCAGGTGCTTATGCTGGTTTGAGATACTTCTTCTAAATCAGTAGTATAACACATATGAGCCTTCTGTCTGTCAATAGGTAATAACATCCTGTTGGCTGCGTGAGCAGCCAATGATCTTCGAACAACAAAGTTATCTATTTCGCTTTGTCATTTTGGTCATTAAGCATTGCTTACGACAAACACATATTGAGGATCTCTTATTGCGAAAGAGGGTCGATAATCGTGATGCCATGAACGCCATTCTTTTTGTTCTTAGAACAGGCTGTCAGTGGAATGCGCTAAATGCGACAGGTATTTGTACCTCTAGCTCTGCACATCGTCGCTTTCAAGAGTGGCGAGATGCAGGTGTCTTTGAGCAGTTTTGGCAAAATGGCCTCATTTACGAGGGGGTTGATTGGCGTTCGATATCAATGGATGGCTGCCAGACTAAAGCGCCTTTAGCTGGCTCAAAAAACAGGTAAGAACCCAACAGATAGAGCGAAACAAGGTGTAAAACGCAGTTTGTTGACGGACGCGAATGGGTTGCCACTTGCCGTTGTCAGTGATGGTGCGAACGTCCACGACATCAAGTTGGTACTGAAAACGTTAGACGCATTAGAGTGTTATCGCCCACCGTTGAAAGTACCATTGTATCTAGACAAAGGTTATACAGGGCAGTGGCTACATGATGAGTTAGTCGCTTTGAACTACATTCCCCATGTTCAATCACGGGCTGAAGAGGCCGCGAGTTTGAAACAATCGGATGATTTTAAGACTCATCGTTGGGTTGTGGAGCGAACCCATAGCTGGCTAAACCGTTATCGTAGATTGTACTAATTCAGACCTGATCTGACAGTTACCCACTTTTCGACTTGGTGCCTGTCAGATTATATCTGGGCTAGATTCTTTTCAGCCCAGATTGATTTCCCATCCTCTAATGTTTCTATCGGCGTTC
>NZ_CAWPQZ010000129.1:0-1811 GCF_963889785.1 Vibrio sp. S12_S33
GCTGAATGTCAGCAAGAAAACCAGTCAAAAGGACATTTCAATTAAAGCGATTTGAAACTGACGAAACTCAACACAAGCCAGATCCAAAACTTAATTGAGGCAACCCAAGAACCTTGAAAACGATCAACTTCAGAAGTTCCACAAAATCATTTCGACCAAGTCAACTTGCCGAAAACACGGAACGAATTTTCAATGAAATCGTAGCTTTGACCTAAAAAACTGACCAAACACATAACGCCCAATTAAGGGGTGAGCAACGCTACCACCCAACCTAACGCATTGTACCGTAAACACTAAATTTGAAGTAGAAGCAAAAATGCCAAGCGTTGGGAATCCCTCTTAAATTGTTTGTTAGGCATTTGCCAACGGACGCAGCCGATCTGCCGGAATATTCCAACGTTCACCGTTGGCTGTTGACACTGATATTGTCTTTTTATTGAACTTAACCACGACACAGACACGAGCTGTGCCTTTGTCATCGACAAACTCGGCTGGAGAGCCAAGTGTGAACTGTTGCCTTTTGGCTTGAACTTCAAGCTCATCCATACTTTCCAAACGAGCTACGATTCGATTATTTAACTCAATCAATTCTGTTCGAGTTAACGTGTCTATATCCATACTTACAAACTCTACTACTTTGAAATGAAAGGCATTATATCAGTAAAATTTGAGAGTCTGACGATTAATGCCTAACGCCCTGTTAAGGTGTGAGCAACGCAGTACCTAAGCCACCGCATACCACCCTAATCACTAAATTCAACGCATAGTAAAAATGCCACGCGTTGCGAATCACTCTTAAACAGTTTGTTAAGCAACTTTTCCGCAGCACTCTTTAAACCTTAATCCCCGATTGCACGGACATTTTGCCATTCTAGTAGGTGGCTCTCGCAAACTTTCGTCAGAAAATACTAGTTTATTTTCAATGATCTCTTGAATTACAAACGGTCGCCATACGCGACCAATTTCCGATTGGCCATGTATGCGACCAGCATAAATTCCTAGAAAACGCGTTTGAATGCCATTTGCCATAACAGTACTTCCATCAGATGTTTGATAGCTATCAGCACGTAATACAACGGGAGAGCCTGACATACCGGATCTAGTTGTAGCATCAATTAGGAAAGCAGGACGATTTTCTTCAAAGTCAATGCCATGGTCTGATGCAATATGCCCTGTCTTCCAAATAGGCCAATTAGCACCCGCTGTTAGCCCAAACGGATAACCAATAACAGATACAGGCATAGCTGTTATTGGAACCATGTCTTTATCTTTTAAAGCGTAGTCTAATGGATACACTTCAATATCATTAGACACTTCAATTTTGATAGCTACAACGTCAACCTCATTAGACAGAGGGTGCTCTAACCAAAGGGGCTCGTCATTCTCGCCGAGTAATTCAATGCGTTGTTTAGTCCACTCCCCCAAACACCCTTTCTTGTGAAATGAGACCATGAGGTTATTTGGTATAGACAAGTGTTGTTTATCTAAGTAATCCAAAGTATCTGCATCTTTTCCAGTGACTACATGCCAGTTAGTAATTAAATAAATATCATCACGAAATTGCAGTAAAAAACCTGTAGCCACAGATAATCCCACATCATTAAAGCGAGGTTCAATAAACAATGAACTACAAGACAACGGATCTACATATCTAACCATAAGTACCTCAATTTTTGATGTTGCTTAACGCCCAATTAAGGGGTGAACAACGCCACCACTCAACCTAACACATTGCACCATAAACACTAAATTTGAAGTAGAAGCAAAAATGCCAAGCGTTGAGAATCCCTCTTAAATTGCTTGTTAGCTGT
>NZ_CAWPQZ010000130.1:0-1717 GCF_963889785.1 Vibrio sp. S12_S33
AAAGTGCAGCAGCTAACTAGGCGTTTAAGACGGATTCCCAACGCTTGGGAGTTTCGGGTCTAGGTTGAGTTTTGTGTTTAAAGCACAATGGTTTAGGATTGTGGTCGCGTTGCTCACCACTTAACGCGGCGTTAGCACATTCATGGCAACTACGGTGGATTAGATGGAAGTAGAATTACTTATTGATATTTCGACAATTTTGAGTGGTTTGTCTACTGTAGCAATTGCTGTTTTAACAGTTTTTCTCTGGAGAGAAAATAGGCTACTGAGAAAAGCTGGTTCTGAACCAAAGTTAGTCGCATATTTTGAACCTCATCCTGACGGAACTGGTGGATTAAATATTTCGGTTGCGAATGTAGGAACTGGTCCTGCTCGTGATGTTTATATTCAATTTAAAGGTGAGGAGTCTGACTTCACTAATTACGATCTGATTCTTGATTGTACAGAAAAAAGGGGGCCACTTACCCTTATACCTCAAGGTGAGAAAATCTCGGTTTTGTTTGCAATAGGTTATCAACTTTTTAAGCCAAAAAATGGCAATGAACGTGAGCCATTACCGCCATTTTCTGTCGCACTAGAGTGGAAAAGCCTAGATGGAAAAGCGGTTTTTCGAGACGAATATAAACTTGATGTTAAACCTTATGGCAGTTTGCCGGGATTGGTAAATAAGCCATATCTTCTAAAAATAGTTAACTCAATTGATGGTGTCAGTGAGAGTGTTTCTAAGCTCAATAAAGATGTAACCGGGTTGGCAAATATCATTGAAGCAAACAGGCTAGAGGAGCCATGGGTACAGAAACATAGGGGCAACAGTGACTAAAAATGTGCTAACAAACAATTTAAGAGTGATTCGGCACGCGTGGCATTTTTACTATGCGTCGGTTTAAGTGGTTAGGGTGGTATGCGGTAGCATTGGTATTGCGTGCCTCACACCTTAATTGGGCGTTATGTTTACAATCGAATATCGGGGGGTATGTGATAGAGTCAATATTTTGTTGGTTTGATGGCGTTTTTTCAACGGAAGACCATAAAGTTCAACTAATCGCTATTATTTTGTCTACATTGATAGCTTTATTTGTGTTGTTTGCAAACCAGAGGTTGATGAAACGTACAGCAAGAAATGAGTTAATGCTTAGTAAGTATGAGTTGGCATATAACCATACGGTTCAAATAGATGCTTTGGTTACAAAATTATGCTCATCAAGCGAGAACTTAAATTTGGGACAAACTGTAAACATGGAAATTTCCCTTAATACTCACGCTCAGGAACTAGTCGGTCTCACTGCACTGTATTTTCCTCAAATTAAGTTTGATTCTGAATTAATTGATAAACTTCTTGCTCAGGTGAGGATAAATAGAAAACTGCCAAAATTATGTGAATTAGATGGTTTAGAACAAAATATTAAAGGTAATTTAGTATCAATTAAAGAGTTTATATTTCAAGAGATTAAACGATACAGGCACTAAAACTGTAAACATAACAAGCAATTCAAGTGGATTCTCAACGCGTGGCAGTTTTACTATGCGTTAGGTAAAGTGTTTTACGGTGCAATGCAGCGGTTTGGCCAGTGCGTTGTTCACCACTTAATTGGGCGTTAGCTGGGGTTAAGAAAAACGGTGAATTTAGGGTGGAAAGGCTTTCGGTTTTCTAGCTACACACCGGACAAATCTCAGCTTCTCAACTATCTCGCCAGTGGCACTTTTCGGGAAGTGTTTG
>NZ_CAWPQZ010000131.1:0-1706 GCF_963889785.1 Vibrio sp. S12_S33
TTTACCGTCTCTTCTTATATGTAAGTTCTTCAGATCTGTTAAATCACCATCAATAAACCATTGATCTGAATAGGGTGGCATCTCCAACGGTTCGTCATAAACATAAAGGCTATTAATATCTGATGCAGCATGGCAAAAGAAACTAACAAAGACGAAAGCTGTAAATATACTTCTATACATTATCTTTCCATACTACATAATTTGAGTGAACCATAAATCGAGAAACACATAACGCCGCGTTAAGGGGTGAGTGCCGCTCAAACCAACTTTCCGCAGATCACTTTCACCACCAAAACTCACCGCATACCAAAAATGCCAAGCGGCATGAATCCCTCTTGAACGCCTTGTTATGTGAATTTTTCCAGCGCGCTCAATACACACAACCATTAAACTCAATAACTTGATTGCTTAGAGCGTGACCAACATTGTAAGCTTTAACCATGCCTCCACGGTAGACAAACTCGTTCCAATTTTTCTGCTGCATATCGTAGTAATGAATAGGACAAACTAACTCTGAATACCCTGAACTTCGATATACATCTGGCTCATAAGCGAAGAGAAAAGAATGAGTTACACCAAAAGACACCAAGTATTTATCCAGTTCTTTTACAATAACCTTGGCTAAACCCAGACCACGCTTATTTGCTGCAACCGCTATACCGCCAACTATGCCTGCTTTGAAGTTGATGGAGCCCTGTGACATTAACCGGCTATAAGCAAAGCCGGTAGCAACAATCTGACTATCGTCTTCAATGAGAACTGCACAAACGAATTCTTGGTTAAAATTAACTGTAGAATCTTGACCAAAAACTGAGTTTAGATGTGCATTAAGTGACGCTTCATACGCCTCAATTTCACCACTTTTGACGACTGATATTTTCAAGATGAGCTCCATTCACATAACGCCCAATTAAGGGGTGAACAACGCCTCCACCCAACCTAAAGCATTCTGCCATAAACACTATATTTGAAGTAGAAGCAAAAATGCCAAGCGTTGTGAATCCCTCTTAAATTGCTTGTTATGCGCTGATATTTGTTTGCACACCAAGTTTTTCTGCCTGCCTTAACAGTTCAAGCAATGAGTTGCTATCAAAAGCCTTGAGGGCTAGATCTAGTTTAAGCATTTCTCCTGATTTAAGTGCTACCACCAATCGAGAAGCTACTAAATCCTTGATAGCAGGGTGCCCAGATAAGTTTTCAATCACATTGGTTTGAGAACCAATATAGATTCCCTCAATTTCATTTATTGGTATCTTTCTATTTATTCCTTTAAATCCACCGGACTTGATAATCAAGTGAGAACCTTCAATCTCCAGGCGAAAAGCAGACAATATTTTAGCTGACCAAATAAAGTAAATAAATACTGTCACGCACAGTAGCGCCCCCGCTAAGGGAAATGAGACCTCTCGCGCTTCAACTTCAGAGAAACCTAAGTAGCTTTCAAAAAGCCACATTATACCTGCCCCAAACATCACGAAATAAAAGATTAATGAGGCCAATAAAAGTGGGACCCAGTTTATAAATGATTTAACAATACTTATTTTCGTATTCAACTTTGCTTTCATATTACTCCGAGGCGCATAACGCTGCATTAAGGTGCGAACAACGCTAAATCTCCAAACCCAAACCACTCCACCTTAAACACTAAAGCCAAATTTAAACTGAAGTCGCCAAGCGTTGTGAGTCACTCTTGAATGCCTTGTTAT
>NZ_CAWPQZ010000132.1:0-1693 GCF_963889785.1 Vibrio sp. S12_S33
TTCAAACACTTCCCGAAAAGTGCCACTGGCGAGATAGTTGAGAAGCTGAGATTTATCCGGTGTGTAGCTAGAAAACCGAAAGCCTTTCCACCCTAAACTCACAGCCTTTCTTAACCCCAGCTAACGCCCAATTAAGGGGTGAGCAACGCTACCACCTTACCTAACGCATTGTACCGTAAACACTAAATTTGAAGTAGATACAAAAATGCCAAGCGTTGGGAATCCCTCTTAAATTGTTTGTTATGTGCGTTACTCAATTTTTGTTCTTATTTTTCCATTCTGAAGTTTTTCAATCGTCATAGTTGTTGGGTAATTTTCCCCAACAGTTTTAAAAATTTCTACCACGTCAAAAATCGTTATGAAATATATACAGTTTTTCTTATCAAAATCTGAGCAAACAAAGAATCCAACAGGGCTAGTACCTGTTGGGAAGAACGGGACAAAGTAATAGCTATGAATAAACTGATTACATATCTGCATTGTATTTAATGTATGAATTTCAGTGCTGCTTACTAAGTCATAGTCTGAATCTACCGAACTAGGTATTATTTTGTCGGGATCTCCCGAAAAATTGATCTTTCGAACTTTATAATTTTGATTCTTCACTGAATCAGATATTTTCCGAGATTCAATCAATTTTCTAACTGAGTAGAAACCTAAAAATATGTCTTTCTCTAGCGTGTAGATATTTTTCTCGCCCCACCTCTTCTGAACTAGCCTAAGGGTTAGCTTTTCTGCGAGTTTCAGTAAATCATCTTTCCAATATTTTGATACATTGATCATTGCAAATATTACCCATAAGCACATAACGCCGCGTTAAGGGGTGAGCAACGCTACCACCCAACTTAAACCATTGTGCTATAAACACAAAAGCTAAACTTTGAACCAAAACCGCCAAGCGTTGAGAATCCCTCTTAAACGCTTTGTTATGCGTAATTTTTGACGCACTTTGTCATTGCTGTTTCCGAGACTGAAAAACCGTCGATTCTATATTGATCTTTGAACTCTCCAATAACATTGAACCCTGCTTTTAGGTAGAGGTTCTTTGCTGGGAAATTCTCTGATAATACACAAAGATCAAGCCAGTCAATTTCAGCTTTTTCTTGGCAGAAATTTATAACAGCATCAATGAGTCTTTGACCAAGACCTTGCTTCCGGCAAGAAACATCTACGCCCATACCAAGTAGAACTCGATGAGAACGGCTTTCATCACTGTGGTGGCGAAGATCAATATGACCTTTGATACTTCCAGAGGTGTCTTTTACAACCCAGAGCTTTCTCCAACCTAAATCGCCAAACTGATGGGAAAAGCCTTGGATAAACTTATCTTTTGTTGCTTCTGGAATTTCACTTTGCTCTCTGGACATTGGCTGGAAAAGAGGAACTTCGCCATTACCATTTTCAGACAGCTGATTTTCAAGATACGCAAAGAATGAATCTAAATCCGATTTTTCCGCTTCTACTACTTCCATCTAATACTCCGTACTCCATTGATTACGCATAACGCCCAATTAAGGGGTGAACAACGCCTCCCCCCAAACCTAAAGCATTGTGCCATAAACACTAAATTTGAAGTAGAAGCAAAAATGCCAAGCGTTGGGAATCCCTCTTAAATTGATTGTTATATGCGTACTCAAAGCTACATTGAAACTGCTTCGATTTTGTTTCCGTCTAAGTCACGAACAAATGCAGC
>NZ_CAWPQZ010000133.1:0-1676 GCF_963889785.1 Vibrio sp. S12_S33
CAGATTCTGTCTTAATTGACTTTGCTGCTTCACGAGCAAAAGCTTCGAGTGCTTTCTTATCCATATTGTCCATCCTTAGCATTTAAGGCTTAAGTTTAGACAGTTACACAGAATTCAGGACACCCTCCGTTAATCAGCGGTATACCGTGTGCTTGACGTTTTTTATAGATTTAACTTCCTTCAATTCAAAGTAAGTAGTCTCACCTTTCTTTACTATACTTTGAACTACGAATTGGCTACCAGGTTTATAATTTCTCTCATTCTCTCCATTATCACCGGCTCCAATGTTAAATGGAGTTCCCTCGATAATATATACAGCCGGTTGTTGACCTCTATTAGCAGGATCGGAGTCTTGAGAGTATTTTTCTGATGCGTATTTATTAGCCATTTTTTTGTTTGTATCGCATGACATGATGAAACCAATTTGAAAACGGTCCCCTCGTTTTAATGCTCCAACTCCCTCTTGAGGTTTAAACATCGTACCTCGATACTGTATCCCCAAAGTGTCTTTTTTCTGGCCATCAAACATAAACTCAACAGCTTCTTTTGTGCCATGATCCAGAGTTTTAACTGCGTTATCTAAGTCCTCGTTTGAAGACATAATAAACTCCGAATCTTTGTGTGCACGGTTCCATTCATTCCTCGCACCTTGGCGAATTGAAGCTGAAGATTCTGTCTTTAGTACACAGCCGTAGTCATGCCTAATTCTATTGTTTATTCCTTTCGCACCATGATTAGTACTGTAAATAGCAACTAGCGCATTGCGGGTGCTCTTTATTTTATCCTGGGTGCTCTTTATTTTATCCTGGGTCGCTTTTTGTTTTCTCTCTAACTTGGATATTTGATTATTAATTTTATTAATGAGTCGGTTTGTTTTATCACGCTCCACCTCAAAATCATTTATACTAGAATTAAGTGCAGAAATAGTATTCTTACGTAGTTGTATATAATCATTAAGTTTAGACGAGTCTATCGTTATAGGTTCCTTTAGATTCGCGTCAGAAAACACGGGGTTGATCATAGCTCTTGCCGCTTCAACTTCTTTCTTATGCCGCCCTACGTGAAGGTTTCCAAAGCACTTTAGTTTACTATGACTTTCTCCCCTAAACTCCCACTGACCTTTTTTAACCTCTTTAAGTCGTACAGCCCCCTCGAAGTTTTTTATGTCGGAAGCTACCGCATAAGGCCTTGAAACATAATTTGTCTGTAGGTGGATAGCACTCTTTAAGTCTTGCTCAACTGATCGAATATTTTGATTGAGCGAAGTAAGAGGTTGTTTTGCGCTGTTTAGATCTTGTATTGTCTTTTCCAAATCAGCTTTTAGTGTCGTTAATTGATGACTTGTCTTGGTGAGCATAATTTAAAACTCCTGCTTCTCATAACTGATAAATAATGCATATTTAAACTATGTTAGACAGAATCAAACCTAAGTCGGTCATGAAAACTTTTGAATAATTTGGGGATATTTTTCCATTATAAATCTGAGTCAACGTGCTGAGTTTTCTTGATTACCCTGATTATTATGCAATTTTTGTTTAGCGCAAAATAAGGTCGAGACTCAAATCGGTGGATATGTGTTAATATAGCCACCTGATTTTTGATTGTTTTTAACTCATGGCTACCATTCAAGTTCAATGTCGCTTCTGCAATAAAACTGAGCCCGTCCGTAAGCATGG
>NZ_CAWPQZ010000134.1:0-1671 GCF_963889785.1 Vibrio sp. S12_S33
CCTCAGCACAAGCGAGTACAAATGGCATTTCTAAACGACCAGTGGCTTCAATTACGATGCGTTCAGGTTTGTGTTGTTTTATGACTCTCAGTGCATCTTTGATGCCTTTGTCGGTATTTTCAACCGAGAAAAAGATGTCTAACGGTCTGATGTGGATATCTAATTGTATTTTCCCTGTATCAACTCCGACGTTGATACTTTGTTTCATTTTCGTATTCATAATAAGCTAACTCATGCTTGTGTAATGCGGGTTCGAGACCCAGTCGACTATTCGAGGTTCATGCTTGGAGTCCTATGTAGTGTTCTCGTTTGTTATCGGTCTCTCGATAGAGGAGCCAGCGTTCAATCGAACTACTACATGGAAAGCTTTAGTTGCAGCTAAAGCCTGGGTCTCACATTACCCGATTTTGAGAGTTATTATCCATACAAACAATTTAAGTTGATTCTCAACGCATGGCAGTTTTACTATGCGTTGAGTAAAGTGTTTTATGGTGCAATGCGGTGGCTTGGTCAGTGCGTTGTTCACCACTTAATTGGGCGTTAGGCATTAATTGAAAGGAGCTAAGATGTACAAAATATTTAATGTTAATGATTATCCGATGGGGGTGTCTGAGTGTGCGAAATACATCCACTCGAAATGGGGTTCCCAAGAAAACTTTTCATACTTTGAAAATGCCATGCTTAACTCAAGCAAACAAGAAGAGTCTATTCCACAATTTTATGTCCTTGTGAATGACAATGAAATTGTTGGTTGCTTTGGGCTAATTATCAATGACTTTGTTAGTCGACATGATCTTTATCCGTGGTTTAGCTCGCTATTTATCGAGCCCGAGCATAGAGGTAACCGATTAAGCGAAACTATGTTTGAATATGCGTTTAAAGTAGTTAAGTCAATGGGTTATCCAGATCTTTATCTGACAACAGATCATGATGGTTTATACGAGAAGTTTGGTTGGGTTCGAATTGAAGATGCATATGAACCATCAGGCGAAGTGACAAGAGTTTATTGCAAATCGTTAGCACATGACTAACTGTTTAAGAGTGATTCGCAACGCGTCGCACTTTTGGTTTAAACTTGGCTTCAGTGGTTACGGTGGAAAGGTTTTGGTTTTGTGTCAATGCGTTGCTCACCCCTTAGCAAGGCGTTATACGATTAATAAAAAACACTGTTCGTAATTGCTATCTTTAGGTATAATTCATTAATCAAATGAATTATTTTGGGAAGTGGCAATGCAAGTATGGGTTTTACCAATCACTCTATTTTCGGCTATAGCGTGTAGTGAACCAAATATAATGCCAATTGAGTACGAAGTTTCTGAAAATATTGTATTCGAAGAGCAAAGTTCCACGTGTGAAAGTATTGTATGTAAGAATATGGTTGAGAAACAGTTGGTACCAAAGGTAGGTGACGTGCCAAAAAGAGAGGGCAATAAAACGATAGAAACCATAGGTAGCATTATTTATTTTTTTAATAAAGGTAGTCAAACTGACAAACCACTACCAATAGACGAAATGATAACAGTCCTCTCTGACTAAATCGCAACGCTTAGTATCAAGTTTGAAGTGCGACATTTTTTACAGATGCGCATGAATATACTCCAGTGGTGTTCTATACCCAAGTCTTTTGCGTGGGCGCGTATTTAATTTGTGTGCGATTTCATCACAGAGCTC
>NZ_CAWPQZ010000135.1:0-1634 GCF_963889785.1 Vibrio sp. S12_S33
AGCAGCTAACTAGGCGTTTAAGACGGATTCCCAACGCTTGGGAGTTTCGGGTCTAGGTTGAGTTTTGTGTTTAAGGCACAATGGTTTAGGATTGTGGTCGCGTTGCTCACCACTTAACGCGGCGTTAGGCTTTTGGAGGAAACATGGATATTGTCCTTAGACGGGCGAGCGAGACAGATATTCCTTTCTTACTGTCATTACGTGATAAAACGATGAGGCAGTATCTAGAAGAAGTCGGCATGCCAACGAGTACTGAAGAATATGAAAAGCGAATACGCTTTGAGTTTCCTCATGCGCAAATCGTTGAATCGGATGGTAAGCCTATTGGGTTGTTCAAAGCCACATACACCGAAGAACTTAACTATTGGTATTTGGTTCAAATTCAGATCTCTCCAGAGTTTCAAGGTTTGAAAATAGGCAGTAAGCTAATTCTTGACCTAATTGCTAAAGCGGAAACAACGAAATCTAAGGTTGGGTTAAGCGTGATTGAAACGAATCCAGCTAAGCAACTGTATTTGAAATTGGGCTTTGAAGTTGTGAAAAGTTCTGGGGCTGAGCAGTTGTTGGAGCTACAAGCCTAACAAGCAATTTAAGAGGGATTCACAACGCTCGGCATTTTTGCTTCTACTTCAAATTTAGTGTTTATGGCACAATGCGTTAGGTTGGGGGGTAGCGTTGTTCACCCCTTAATTGGGCGTTAGGCATCAGTGGCAATTATTTAGAAACTAATATTATGAAAGATATATTTAAACCAGTCTTAGATGACAATGAAGAAATATTCTGGGTGGGAAAGCCTTATTTTATAGCATACATGTTAAATGCTTCTTTTGTGTTCTTTTGTGGAATACTGCTATTTTTATTTTTAGGCAGGTCATCCTCGGAACTTTTTTCTACAGATCCTGTGCAGCTTTTATCTGAAGGGTGTGTAATGTGGTTTGGTTTAGCGTTAATACTATACAAGTTGCTAGTATATCCAAACACGTTTTATGCGTATTCCAACAAGCGGCTTCTCTTTCGTAGTGGCTTTATGGGTATTGATTATAAAGTAATTGATTACGATAAGATCACAAATGTTGAAGTTAATATTAATCCAATTGAGAGTTTGTTTAACGTTGGAACGATCAAGGTTTTTTGTGGTGAAGTCGGTGGTAAAGGCCAAAAGATTACTAATGATATGATAGCCATTCCTTACCCAAATGATACGTTCAGAAATATCAAACAAGTTTCTATTGATGTGAAGTCTGACTTACTCTATCCAAACTCACTTCGCCCTGAAGATAACCCCGGTTACGAGACTAAATATAAAAAGTGATTGATTTTGTTGAGTAATGCCTAACAAACTGTTTAAGAGTGATTCGCAACGCGTGGCATTTTCACTATGCGTTGGTTTTAGTGGTTAAGGTGGTATGTGGAAGCATCGGTATTGCGTTGCTCACACCTTAACAGAGCGTTATGTGTTTTTAGGATAAAAATGGAAATTTTCGAAATTCAACTAGGAAACTCAATTGGTCCAGTCAAGCTCGGTATGACAGAAACTGAAGTGAGCAATGTTATCGGAGCTCCTGATTGCATCTATGGCCATCGCCATCATTTTTTAGACGGTCTCATGGTAGATTTTGATAATGAAGGAAGAG
>NZ_CAWPQZ010000136.1:0-1611 GCF_963889785.1 Vibrio sp. S12_S33
GTGTAATCATCGTATAAGGAGGTGATCCAGCGCCAGGTTCCCCTAGCGCTACCTTGTTACGACTTCACCCCAGTCATGAACCACAAAGTGGTGAGCGTCCTCCCCGAAAGGTTAAACTACCCACTTCTTTTGCAGCCCACTCCCATGGTGTGACGGGCGGTGTGTACAAGGCCCGGGAACGTATTCACCGTGGCATTCTGATCCACGATTACTAGCGATTCCGACTTCATGGAGTCGAGTTGCAGACTCCAATCCGGACTACGACGCACTTTTTGGGATTCGCTCACTTTCGCAAGTTGGCTGCCCTCTGTATGCGCCATTGTAGCACGTGTGTAGCCCTACTCGTAAGGGCCATGATGACTTGACGTCGTCCCCACCTTCCTCCGGTTTATCACCGGCAGTCTCCCTGGAGTTCCCGACATTACTCGCTGGCAAACAAGGATAAGGGTTGCGCTCGTTGCGGGACTTAACCCAACATTTCACAACACGAGCTGACGACAGCCATGCAGCACCTGTCTCAGAGCTCCCGAAGGCACTCCTGCGTCTCCGCTGGATTCTCTGGATGTCAAGAGTAGGTAAGGTTCTTCGCGTTGCATCGAATTAAACCACATGCTCCACCGCTTGTGCGGGCCCCCGTCAATTCATTTGAGTTTTAATCTTGCGACCGTACTCCCCAGGCGGTCTACTTAACGCGTTAGCTCCGAAAGCCACGGCTCAAGGCCACAACCTCCAAGTAGACATCGTTTACGGCGTGGACTACCAGGGTATCTAATCCTGTTTGCTCCCCACGCTTTCGCATCTGAGTGTCAGTATCTGTCCAGGGGGCCGCCTTCGCCACCGGTATTCCTTCAGATCTCTACGCATTTCACCGCTACACCTGAAATTCTACCCCCCTCTACAGTACTCTAGTCCGCCAGTTTCAAATGCAGTTCCGAGGTTGAGCCCCGGGCTTTCACATCTGACTTAACGAACCACCTGCATGCGCTTTACGCCCAGTAATTCCGATTAACGCTCGCACCCTCCGTATTACCGCGGCTGCTGGCACGGAGTTAGCCGGTGCTTCTTCTGTCGCTAACGTCAAAGAATACCGCTATTAACGATACCCCCTTCCTCACAACTGAAAGTACTTTACAACCCGAAGGCCTTCTTCATACACGCGGCATGGCTGCATCAGGCTTGCGCCCATTGTGCAATATTCCCCACTGCTGCCTCCCGTAGGAGTCTGGACCGTGTCTCAGTTCCAGTGTGGCTGATCATCCTCTCAGACCAGCTAGGGATCGTCGCCTTGGTGAGCCATTACCTCACCAACTAGCTAATCCCACCTAGGCATATCCTGACGCGAGAGGCCCGAAGGTCCCCCTCTTTGGCCCGTAGGCATTATGCGGTATTAGCCATCGTTTCCAATGGTTATCCCCCACATCAGGGCAATTTCCTAGGCATTACTCACCCGTCCGCCGCTCGTCATCTTCAAAAGCAAGCTTTTGAAATGTTACCGCTCGACTTGCATGTGTTAGGCCTGCCGCCAGCGTTCAATCTGAGCCATGATCAAACTCTTCAATTAAAGTTTTGTTGGTCCTAAGACCGGCTCAATGAATACTGACTTCAAAACTG
>NZ_CAWPQZ010000137.1:0-1594 GCF_963889785.1 Vibrio sp. S12_S33
CAAATTACGCCAAAATGCCTAATTTGAAACACATTATTGCTTTCAAACGGCAAAGTAAAACGGACAGCTGTGAAATTAAAACCTAATCCACGAAATGCGCTTGGTAAAGAAGAAATGACCGAGAAAACCACCATTCCTTAGCATGGTAATTTGCAAAGAATTCTATCGAAAAAGCCAACGACAAAGCACACGAAACGAATTTAAGAATGCATAAATTTCAACACCAAAGAAGCCGCACCAACGAACTTAACAAACACAACATTTCCCGTAAGCAGACTTCGTTAAGTTCAAACACTTCCCGAAAAGTGCCACTGGCGAGATAGTTGAGAAACTGAGATTTGTCCGGTGTGTAGCTAGAAAACCGAAAGCCTTTCCACCCTAAATTCACCGTTTTTCTTAACCCCAGCTAACGCCGCATTAAGGTGCGAACAACGCTAAACACCTAACCTAAACCATTGCACCTTAAACACTAAAGCCAAGTTTAAACTGAAATCGCCAAGCGTTGTGAGTCACTCTTAAATGCTTTGTTATACCTTTAATCTGCAAGGGTTATATGCACAATTGACTCCCTGTCCCCCCAATCCTCACAGGTATGTTTGCCATGTATTATTACTCTTTTTTGTTGTGCTTGTGCTGATAAAAGTAATGAATAGACAGACTTACCAAAGTCATCGAGTGTTATAGCCCATTCTAATGCCTCTTTATCCCCACAGATTGGAGGAGAAACATGAGGTATAGTTGTAAACATGACTACTGGCATACCACTTGTTTTATGCACTTTTAGATTATGAATGCTTCCACCTCGAGCTCCTGAATGTCCAGCAATAGAATTATTGCTAGTACAGATCGCCAACAAAAATAATAATCCTTTACCAAGGTTCCAAAATTTCATTTTCATTTCATCTTCCTTTATTTTGGTATAACGCCCAATTAAGTGGTGAACAACGCACTGACCAAGCCGCCGCATTGCACCGTAAAACACTTTACCTAACGCATAGTAAAACTGCCACGCGTTGAGAATCCACTTGAATTGCTTGTTATGTGAATTTTACCGTGAATTCAAAGTAAACCACCGTAGAAATGAAGAGATTTGAATAAGTTACGCACAAAAACGATGCTTACCAAAACCTAAATTTCACAGCGATCTGAGCCAAAGAGAGCCACTTACAGAATCAACAACAAAGAAAGCGCCCTTTCAGCAACCGCTAAACCTTTTGCGTCACCAGATTTTCAGAGCTGAATGTCAGCAAGAAAACCAGTCAAAAGGACATTTCAATTAAAGCGATTTGAAACTGACGAAACTCAACACAAGCCAGATCCAAAACTTAATTGAGGCAACCCAAGAACCTTGAAAACGATCAATCTCAGGTTGTTCAAAAATCCATTTTGACCAAGCCAACTTGCCGAAAACACGGAACGAATTCTCAATGAAATCGTAGAGTTAACCCTAAAAACTCATCAAACACATAACGCCCAATTAAGTGGTGAACAACGCACTGACCAAGTCGCTGCATTGCACCGTAAAACACTTTACCTAACGCATAGTAAAACTGTCACGCGTTGAGAATCCACTTGAATTGCTTGTTATGTGAAT
>NZ_CAWPQZ010000138.1:0-1585 GCF_963889785.1 Vibrio sp. S12_S33
AAACTATGTGATATTTAGTGTAATAAACACTATGGGACGAGGTATAATATTGCATTTAGCTATCGTACCGTCTCCAAAGGCATTCATCCACGGGTAAACCCGTGGTTTTCTGTATTCACAGAATAAATTCGTAATTCAGCAAAACCATTTTCATCAAAATCGTTGTACACATGAATAGAAACATCTCTTAAGGCAACCGTACACTGATTACTATCTACTACGGATTTATAAGGTAAACGCAATTCATAGCGGTTTGGTTCGTCTGAATAATCATAGATATATTTTTTATCAATTTTCCCTCCCCTGTACGCTTTACGGCCAAACATATCATAGGAATAGGTTTTACATTCATCACCGGTGACCCAATATGCAGCCCAAGCAACTACGTGAACATCGGTTGGTTTTTTACCTGTAATCGTAATGTAGGACTCATCAGGTTCATCACCCCAAATATTCGGTTGAGAAGTCTGGTAATAATCATAACCAAGAAAAACCAATACTATGAACAATACAATAATTGATATTCTTTTTTTCCTTGTGGTATTAGCGATAATTATCACTATTGCGGCCCTTTCTCTTTATCTAACGGCTCAGAGCGGTAATTCTCGCCAGCTAAAACATCGTAATGAATCACGGTGTCATTATTGAATTTAGAGAAATCGTAGTAGATGGTGTAAGCGTTGAATTCTTGATCTTTAGTCTTTTTCTTTCCATCGACATAAAAGTGACAACCAATGGCCCCTGCCCACTCTTTTCTTATACTTTTAAATATATCGCCATTGCAATACTTTGCTTCAATCAAAGAACTAAATGGTAAAGATTTGTCGTCAGTTGAATTTGGACTATAAATTCGTAATTGAGCGAAACCAACGGTATCGAAAGCGTTATACGCTTGAACTATAATTCTACCTAATTCCACATCACAATCTAATGAGTCGTGATATTGTTGATATGGAATTCTCAATTCATATCGATTGGGATCCGTAGAAAAGTCATGTGTGATATGCCATTTTACATTTGCCCCTTTTGACCATTTCACATTAGAAAAGCTGAACGTTCGTGCTTTACAAGCATCTCCACTTGCCCCCCATCTTGCCCAAGCATCGACTTTGGCATCCTTAGGTTTTTTACCTGTAATCGTAATGTAGGATTCATCAGGTTCATCGCCCCAAATATTCGGTTGAGTACTTTGATAGTAATCATAACCAAGGAAAACGAATACAATGAATAATACAATAATTGATATTTGTTTTTTCCTTGTGAGGCTATCCAATAACTTCATTGTAGTTGTTCCTTAATTTCATCAGGTAATGTTTGCTGCGCTATTAATAGTTTTGCTAAAGGTAAGCGCTGAGGATCCAAGACTATCTGCTTTAGTTCACCTCTAATCTGATTACGGTTCTCTATTAACTTATTTATAGAATTCATCTCGCTCATCAAACGTCCAATTCCCATAGCCAGGGCGGGAGCATACTTTGATGGATTTATAACCCAAAGAAGACTCTAGCCCGATAATCATCGTTCCATCCCGCTTTTTTCAACTTCACTTTTTGGCTTGGCGCACCACAATCACATTGCTTGAGCA
>NZ_CAWPQZ010000139.1:0-1558 GCF_963889785.1 Vibrio sp. S12_S33
ACAACGCACTGGCCAAGCCACTGCATTGCACCATAAAACACTTTACTCAACGCATAGTAAAACTGCCACGCGTTGAGAATCCACTTGAATTGCTTGTTATGTGAATTTTACCGTGAATTCAAAGTAAGCCACCGTAGAAATAAAGGAATTTTAATAAGTTACATTCAAAAACGATGCTGACCAAAACCCAAATTTCACAGCGATCTGAGCCAAAGAGAGCCACTTACAGAATCAACAACAAAGAAAGCGCCCTTTCAGCCACAACAAAACCTTTTGCTTCACCAGACTTTCAGAGCTGAATTTCAGCAAGTTAATCAGTCAAAAAGACATTTCAATTAAAGCGATTTGAAACCAACGAGACTCAACACAAACCAGCTCCAAAACTCAATTGAGGCACCCCAAGAACCTTGAAAACGATCAATCTCAGATTATTCAAGAATCCATTTCGACCAAGCCAACTTGCCGAAAACACGGAACGAATTCTCAATGAAATCGTAGAATTAACCTCAAAAACTCATCCAACACATAACGCTGCGTTAAGTGGTGAGCAACGCGACCACAATCCTAAACCATTGCGCCTTAAACACAACACTCAACCTAGAGCCGAAACTCCCAAGCGTTGGGAATCCGTCTTAAACGCCTAGTTAGCTGCTGCACTTTCACTAGCAAATTACGCCAAAGTGCCTAATTTGAAACACATTATTGCTTTCAAACGGCAAAGTAAAACAGACAGCTGTGAAATTAAAACCCAATCCACGAAATGCACTTAGCAAAGAAGAAATGGCCAAGTTAATCACCATTCTTGAGCATGGTAATTTGCAAAGAATTCTATCGAAAAAGCCAACGACAGAGCACACGAAACGAATTTAGGCATTCATGAATTTCGACAGCAAAGAAACCGCGCCAACGAACTTAACAAACACAACATTTCCCGTAAGCAGACTTCGTTAAATTCAAACACTTCCCGAAAAGTGCCACTGGCGAGATAGTTGAGAAGCTGAGATTTGTCCGGTGTGTAGCTAGAAAACCGAAAGCCTTTCCACCCTAAATTCACCGTTTTTCTTAGCCCCAGCTAACGCCCAATTAAGTGGTGAACAACGCACTGACCAAGCCGCTGCATTGCACCGTAAAGCACTTTACCTGACGCATAGTAAAACTGCCACGCGTTGAGAATCCACTTGAATTGCTTGTTATGTGAATTTTACCGTAAATTCAAAGTAAACCACCGTAGAAATTAAGGAATTTGAATAAGTTACGTAAAAACCAATGCTTACCAAAACCTAAATTTCACAGCGATCTTAGCCAAAGAGAGCCACTTGCAGAATCAACAACAAAGAAAGCGCCCTTTCAGCAACCGCTAAATTTTTTGCGTCACCAGATTTTCAGAGCTGAATGTCAGCAAGAAAATCAGTCAAAAAGACATTTCAATTAAAGCGATTTGAAACCAACGAAACTCAACACGAACCAGATCCAAAACTCAATTGAGGCAACCCAAAAACCTTGAAAACGCTCAATCTCAGGTTGTTCAAGAATCCATTTCGACTAAGCCAACTTGCCG
>NZ_CAWPQZ010000140.1:0-1531 GCF_963889785.1 Vibrio sp. S12_S33
AGAGCTCTGTGATGAAATCGCACACAAATTAAATACGCGCCCACGCAAAAGACTTGGGTATAGAACACCACTGGAGTATATTCATGCGCATCTGTAAAAAATGTCGCACTTCAAACTTGATACTAAGCTTTTTTCACCAAGTGCTCTTTTCTCTTTAGCTTGCTGTAAAGTGAGTTAGAGTCTTTAAACCAAACAAGATCATAGAACTCATTGTTGGAAAATCTGAGTTTTACCTTTGGTGTACCAAGATATTTTGAGTACTCCACAGACACAATTTCTTCGTGGTTTCGCTTAAAGTTGTAACCTGAGTCTTGGTGACGAAATTCAACCCCTACGTTGTTTACTATAACAATGTCACTACGATGATTATGTAAAGCATTGCCATAGTGCTTATCTATAAACCTCAATACATACATAATAAGTGCACAAATCACTAAGCCTGTAGTAAAAGAGCCATTCACGACAAAAATTGTAGGTTTGAAATATAAAGCAACTAAGCAAGGAATAATAAACCCATAATTAAGCCACTTTAGCAATTTCAGCCGCTGTTCTAAAAACTCAATATCGCACTTATATTCCATTTATTATTACCTAAAGCCTAACGCCCAATTAAGGTGTGAAGCACGCGACCACAACACTCAAATTGTACACCGTAATCACTAGACTAGACCCAAACCAAAAATGCCAAGCGTGCTGAATCACTCTTAAATTGTTTGTTATGTAAAAGTTTCCCAAGGTACGATTACTGACAGGACAGCAATAAACGCAAATATATATGGACTTAAGATGTCCAAATGCTCTCTGTGGTTGATAAATGCATTAAACCTATACTTAAATTCAATTAGCAATAATCGTATGTATTTACTAAAAGTCCACTTTTTGTTGAAAGATAAAAGGCTAGAGTACTCATCAAAATACTCCTCGAACCATTCACCATCACCACTCTCACCACGGAATACTGAAGGAAAGCGAACCGCTCGACGTAAGAAGCCACTTACATGGTATTTTGAATCTTGAATACCCGGTTCATCTCCGCCCCAAACGTCAAAGGCATCGCCTAAGAAACCTGTTACGACTTCGTCTCTTGGATTGTAATTAAAGATCTCTTTATCTTGCATCATCCGTTCCGACCAAAGAAGAAAAAGCTCGTGATGGTATGGTTGGGCATAATTTCGATAACGAACAGTTAAATACAAAATTGCAGCTAGCAACAAATAAGTGATTCCCTCTTGATGGGTAAATTCAATTTTGAAAAGAAATGTATTTGCTTCCTTCATCACAGCACCGGTCACATTAAGTGCGATAAGAATAATAGATATGGTTGTGAGAACCTTGCCTTTAGCTGTTAGCTTTTCATCAGCATCGAATCTTTCGACAAAAGTCATTTCTTCTTTCTTCGTAGTCGGCGTTGTTGCCTAAATCAGTTGAACCTTTTCCAAGTCCTGCGATCTGATCCTTTGTGATGGTAAGAGCGGTGATGACATGGGGAAAACGAAAAAGAAGATAACTAACTGGGCGGAGTACAATAAGG
>NZ_CAWPQZ010000141.1:0-1482 GCF_963889785.1 Vibrio sp. S12_S33
CCATCGTTTATCAGTTAGCATTGTCCTTGGCATGGTGAACTCAGTTGTGATTTGTTTTTGGCGAAATGATTATAACCTTCACCATGCCGTTCAAAAAATCATCACGAAAGATCAACAGACCCTAGTAAATCAGATTCAAAGGTTAGATTTCTCGAAAATTCTGGAATCACTTTTATTTCAGCGTTAGTTGATAGGTAGCAATATGACTCAAAATCAGTCAAATACAGCAGAAGTGCTGCAAGAAGAAGTTCAACAAGAGCTCGACCAAGCAAGCTTGGATGCCAAACTTGTTGAGTTACAGTCTCTTGACCTTTCAGAGGCGACAGTAAATCTTTGGGTTGCCAAAGTTAAAGTTGGCAATAAAACCAAGCGTTTTGGTGAAATCAAAAACTTGAAAATACACTCGGACTATCAAGACCATTTTCGGCAATATGTTATTGAATGTATTCGAGGTAATCAGCACATTGAAGAGCTGCGCCCGATTACCACTATTCAAGATAATAGGTTTTTTCATGTTGAATCTAGTTCGACCGATTTAGCACAACTTAAAGAGAAAGTTGAAAGTGGGCAACTTGCAACTATCAATCAAGAAGCAGAACTAAACGGTTACAATTCATATGTAATTCAACTTACATTTGGTGAGCCAGAAGTTAGTATCTATGCATTTCGCTACATCAAAGGTGCTTGGTCTCTAAACAATACTTCTAACAAAACGTTGCGCCCAAACTTCCAAGACAACCAACTTGTTGTAGAAATCGATCAAAGCTCCAAATTTCAAATAACGCCATACATTGACTTTATTCAATACAACTCAGATGTTTTCATCGCTGACCTAGCTCAATTTGAAACAGCGATGAATTACCATGAGCGATTAAAGGAGAAAAAAGTCGAAGCAATAACTGCTCTTGGTGACAGTAACGCTATGAATTACTCGGAATCAAGTAAACTAACGGCTATCGTTGGTGAGGATAAGCGCTTAATGCGTCAACTCGCGTCAGTGTATGACAAGCAGCACTTTAACAATGATATCTGGTTACAAAAACTGCGGGATGCTGCTTCTGAGGCTGGAAATTGGCAAATTCAATTTGATGCTAATGGCAAAATACTGGTCCAAGAAACTAAAGAGTACGTGAAAGAACTACTAGTTCTTTTGCAAAACAAACGTGTAAAGACTGTAGTTGATGGACTTATGTTCGATGTAGAAGGTGAGTTAATAGCTATTCCTGAGGCATCAAACGTATAACAAAGCATTCAAGAGTGATTCCCAACGCATGGCATTTTCATTCCATCGTTGGGTTTTGTGTTTATGGCGCAATGGCTTAGGTTCGGTGGTGGCGTTGCTCACACCTTAATGCGGCGTTATGTTACTTAAAGTCATAAGGAATATTCGAGGAAAAATAAATGAAAAAATTGTTTTGGTGTTTTTTGCTTTCTGTAATTTCGATAGGCTCATTTGCTGCTGAGCATTATCAAACTGGGAAA
>NZ_CAWPQZ010000142.1:0-1445 GCF_963889785.1 Vibrio sp. S12_S33
TACCTTTCAATCTCAGTGAGGTGCGTGTACTTCATGTTTTTTACTTCTTGGCGGGAGCAAAAATGATGATTATCGCATCTCACTGTTTTTATGTTCAGAGGTGTCGCACTTCGTACTTGAATCCAAGCTACATAACAAACTGTTTAAGAGGGATTCGCAACGCATGGCATTTTTTACTATGCGTTGGTATTGGTGTTTAAGGCGGTATGCAGCGGCTTCAGTGTTGCGCTGCTCACCCCTTAACAGGGCGTTAGCAATATCAGTAGTATGGAGCCTGTAGGTGAAAGAAGTAAAACTAAACAGTAGAAATATTCGGGATGCTATTTCTCGCTTGGAAAAGATGGAACTCAGTAAAATCTCAAAAGAAGATCTTAGAAAAGTTCTTGATCGCTTAATGTCCGGCTATAAAGTAGAAGCGCCGCGGTATGAAGCAGGGCTAGACATATTTAGAGCTCGTATTTGCGAAAAGCCTGGGACCATTGGAGAGTGTAGTTATCCACCCGCACAATATGTAAAAGAGCGTGGTCGTGCAAATGATGTAAATCAATCGATGTTTTACGGTTCCAACTATCGTGGAGTGCCATTGTTTGAGTTGAGGTGTGAACCAGGGGATAAAATTGCTCTTTCTCATTGGAGAACAACTGCACCTTTAGTTTTAAATCATATTGGTTTTACTGAAGAGACTGAAGAAAGACTAGGATCTAACCGGAGTTTGCCAGCAATATACGACTTTGTTAAAAAGACAAATAACTTTAATGATTTAAATGAAATGGTACATGAATATTTAGGTTTCATGTTTTCTAAACCTTTAGATGGTGAAGAAGACCAAGCTTATTACAAGCTCACCTCTACGATTTCAGATATGATGATGCAATCAGAGCACATCAACGGATTGATGTTTCCCACAAACCAAATGTTTGGGAATGCTGAGAACATTATTCTGAAACCTGAATATGTAGAGCAATCTATGGATTTTATAAGTGTAGAATACATAGAAGTCATCTCCAAAGAGGGGGCTACATATGAGATTAATTCTATCGACTCTGCGACTCGTGAAGATGCTGGTGTTTTGCAATGGTCTGGGCGACCACTTCAATGGACTATTGAAAAGCCAGGGGCGTTGTACAAGTTTGAGTATCAAGCTAGCGGAATTTGGGTTGCGAAGGACTTAGAAGGCAATATACTCAACCCGTCGTAAATATTGCTAACAATCTGTTTAAGAGTGATTCGCAACGCTTGGCATTATTGCTATGCGTTGCGTTTAGTGTTTAAGGTGGTATGCGGTAGCTTCGGTATTGCGTTGCTCACACCTTAACAGGGCGTTAGCTGGGGTTAAGAAAAACGGTGAATTTAGGGTGGAAAAGCTTTTAGTTTTCTAGCTACACACCGGACAAATCTCAGCTTATCAACTATCTCGCCAGTGGCACTTTTCGGGAAGTGGTTGA
>NZ_CAWPQZ010000143.1:0-1413 GCF_963889785.1 Vibrio sp. S12_S33
GATGGGACACTAGATTGTCACGATAATCGAAATCTCTGCTTAACCCTACCGCGTCAGAGCCATCGGCTGATATGTCTCCATCGGTATCAGATAAGGCAAACTCCCCTGACGCAGAAATATTCTCATCATTGACATCATACCCATCATCAACATTACTTCCCTCAAATATATCTAACAATCCATCATGATCAGTGTCAGTGGTATCCGTGACTGAGGTAGCGGCTCCATCACCACGTTCGGCTATATCCAATACACCATCGTTGTCACTATCTGTATCTAGATAATCGAAAACACCATCACCATCACTATCTAACGGTAACGAACCTTGACTAGCCTCCGAACTGGTTGAACTTGTATCGCTATCGTAAGCATCGTCTAAACCATCGCTGTCAACATCAATACCGGACGGAGCTTGATAACCTGATGTAGTTTGCCATTCAACGTTATCTGTAATCCCATCATTATCACTATCTATATCAAGATGATCAGCGATACCATCCCCATCAGTGTCATTGTCTTGAACATCCAAATGCAATACATCGCGTGAGCTTGTGATCACTACACGGTCACTTGCATTGTAATCAATCGCTGTAAATTCAATGCTTTGCAACAACGACCCACCTACTGAGGTAAAAGTAAACGTTGGATATGGGTTAGCGGCATCGGCTGTATAAGCAAACTGATAGTAGCCACCACCTATATCGGTAGGTCCAGTAATAGCACTGGTGGCACCAGGGTCAATATTTAAAACAAACTGATCGGAAGTTAATACATTTCCTAATATATCCGTCAGCTTAATAGTGAACACCGCATTGTCACTACCCAAGTCCGAAATCGTAATTGAGTTTGACTGAACAATATCCCCTGAATTCGCAACAGAACTAGGATCTCCTAAATCAAGAACAAAGTGACCATTAGTATCCAAATTAGAATCGGCATCTTTGGTAGCGTTTGAATTTAATTTAGCAGTGAATATATTAGATGAAGCTCTAGCGTCAGCTTCTGTAATGTCGTCGAAAGTAAAAGTCCACGCATTTGCAGTATCATCATCTGCATATTGCCCAGTATTAATACTACCGGAAACTTGAGTAGAACCATCACCAATTGTCTCATCAGTAAAGCCAAATGAATCAAATTCTTCAGTAACTCCTCTTTCGACAGCATCGGTAATACCATCGTTGTCATCATCAATATCTACGGAATCAAAAATTCCATCACCGTCAGTATCTAGGTGTGTAAACGTCTCCGTATTACTCGTTACTGAATTACCTGCTTCGTCAGCTAATGTACTCGTTACACTATAATTTCCTTCAGCAACTAAACTTGGAATTAAAACATTAGCCGAACCATTGGTGATATCAGTATCAGTGAGGACATGAGTATAATCTGTTTGATTTCCTGAATTATCAGTTA
>NZ_CAWPQZ010000144.1:0-1387 GCF_963889785.1 Vibrio sp. S12_S33
GCCGAAAACAGTGACGGCGTTGAAACCAACGTGACACTACCAACGGGTGTGGAAGAGGGCGATACGGTGACGTTAACCATCACCAACCCAGATGGTAGTACCACGGAACAAACCTACACCGTGACGGTGGCGGACCTTGCCAATGGCAGCGCCGACATCACCATTCCAAGCTTGACAGCGGAAGGTAACTACAGCATCACCAGCAGCATTACGGATGCCGCAGGCAACACCAGTGGTGAGAGTGCGCCAGTGACGTTCGATTTAGACACTACCGTACCGGGTGATACCGACGGCGACGGTACGAGTGACACCGCGCCAACCGTTACCATAGCCGATGCGGTCGATGGCAGCGTCAGCGTGGCGGAAAACAGTGACGGCGTTGAAACTGCGGTGAGTATTCCAACGGGTGTGGAAGTGGGTGATACGGTGACGTTAACCATCACCAACCCAGATGGCAGTACGACGGTACAAACTCACGAAGTAACCTTATTAGAAACACTCACAGGCAGTGCGAACATCACCATCCCAAGCTTGGCGGCAGAAGGTGATTACAGCGTGACGGCGCAGATCAGCGACGCGGCGGGCAACAGCAGTGGTGAGAGTGCGCCAGTGATGTTCGATTTAGACACCACCGTACCGGGTGATACCGACGGCGACGGTACGAGTGACACCGCGCCAACCGTTACCATAGCCGATGCGGCGGACGGCAGCGTCAATGTGGCCGAAAACAGTGACGGCGTTGAAACCAACGTGACACTACCAACGGGTGTGGAAGAGGGCGATACGGTGACGTTAACCATCACCAACCCAGATGGTAGTACCACGGAACAAACCTACACCGTGACGGTGGCGGACCTTGCCAATGGCAGCGCCGACATCACCATTCCAAGCTTGACAGCGGAAGGTAACTACAGCATCACCAGCAGCATTACGGATGCCGCAGGCAACACCAGTGGTGAGAGTGCGCCAGTGACGTTCGATTTAGACACTACCGTACCGGGTGATACCGACGGCGACGGTACGAGTGACACCGCGCCAACCGTTACCATAGCCGATGCGGTCGATGGCAGCGTCAGCGTGGCGGAAAACAGTGACGGCGTTGAAACTGCGGTGAGTATTCCAACGGGTGTGGAAGTGGGTGATACGGTGACGTTAACCATCACCAACCCAGATGGCAGTACGACGGTACAAACTCACGAAGTAACCTTATTAGAAACACTCACAGGCAGTGCGAACATCACCATCCCAAGCTTGGCGGCAGAAGGTGATTACAGCGTGACGGCGCAGATCAGCGACGCGGCGGGCAACAGCAGTGGTGAGAGTGCGCCAGTGATGTTCGATTTAGACACCACCGTACCGGGTGATACCGACGGCGACGGTACGAGTG
>NZ_CAWPQZ010000145.1:0-1373 GCF_963889785.1 Vibrio sp. S12_S33
TCACATAACGCCCAATTAAGTGGTGAACAACGCACTGGCCAAGCCGCTGCATTGCACCATAAAACACTTTACTCAACGCATAGTAAAACTGCCACGCGTTGAGAATCCACTTGAATTGTTTGTTATGAGCGTACTTACGTTACCCACTTACCAAACAAAAAGTTTGAAGCAAATAAGGATAATTGCAACTATTACAAGGCCAATCCAACCGATTGTTCGTGTTACTAATTCCGGTGATTGAGTATTGAAATGAGGGAATAGAATAGCCCCAAAAGATAACAGTGGTACAAAACCGTATATCAGCCCCATTTGTGATGATGTACCCAAAGGGAAAGGCGGAACAAACAAATACAAAATCGTATACGCAATATACAGAAGCATTGCGATACATGCTTCCCTTACCGATGTGTCACTTTCGCCATACCAAAAGTAAAACCCGACAATGACACAAAACACTGCCACACTGATCAAAAGCACAATTCTCCTATTTTCCCTTTAGCTCATAACGCCCAATTAAGGGGTGAGCAACGCCTCCACCCAAACCTAAAGCATTGTGCCATAAACACTAAATTTGAAGTAGAAGCAAAAGTGCCAAGCGTTGAGAATCCCTCTTAAATTGCTTGTTATGTTTTACCACAAATGACTGATTTATTTGGCAAAGAACTGCACTGTTGACCGCACTTCAAGAAGTCAGTCACACGCCCAAACTCACTTAGCCTACAGATGCACGAAACAACAAGCGCGTAAGTCCACTTCCCTGCCCAATGAGGCAACCCGACAAACGTTCAACAAGCGCCCTCTCTTTCCAACCACAGCGCAGAACAATGGTAAATTGCCGAGGCAACTGCCAAGCTGACATGTTACTTGGCTAATACGTTCAAAGCGACTTAGAGCCAGTGAGATTTGAAGCCAACTGCCACAGCCTGCAAATGAAGCAACCCACGAATATTGGCATGTTTTACGGGCTGAGAAATTCACGAATTTAAGCCGACAATGCGGATTTGCTGAGGCAACTCGAACGAATGGTTAAAGGGACAAAGAACAGAGATCGAAGAGTTTTTAAGCCATTGAAATACAAGTAAACATAACGCCCAATTAAGGGGTGAACAACGCTACCACCTAACCTAAAGCATTGTGCTATAAACACTAAAATCAAAGTAGAGCCAAAAATGGCAAGCGTTGAGAATCCCTCTTAAATTGCTTGTTAGGCTATTAATCCACCAATTCAATACCTAAGCTTTCTAACAAGCTCAACGCTTCATATCGTGAAAACTTAGCCTTTTTAACGTTATTTTCTAATACGTCAATTGAGTATGCTGTTGATTCACTGAAATCAACACCTTGCAAATTTGTTCTCATAAATAAACTGTAGC
>NZ_CAWPQZ010000146.1:0-1372 GCF_963889785.1 Vibrio sp. S12_S33
AAAAAAGTAGCCATTATCGCGTGTGTTAGAAAGATGGTAGTTATCCTAAATTCGATGCTACGAGATGGCGTCATATGGGATGAAAATACAGCTAAAAAATAGTTATTGACACCATAGTCGTTTGTTAAGCTTCTTCTTCAGGGAACCACATAACTACGTTTTGTTCCATAAAGGCTTTAAGGATAGACAGTGATTCTAGTGCATCAGACTTGGCTAAAAGTTCAGCTGACTCAAAGCGCCCATCGATCATCTTTTTTATAAGGGAGCCTGATTTGATGCCCGCTTTAGCATGCACATACGGATTTCTAATTTTTCTTAGAGCTTCCAGTGAAACGTAAAGCTCTTCACCTATAATACTCTCGCTCAGTGAGTTATCGATAATCTTTTTAAATGACGATTCTGCAATCGCGTTTTGACCTCGCATTATGAATTCGCCAGATAAAGAATGCTCGATAAACGCTTGAGCAAGCAGAACAACAGCCATGTAGTTTCCATTGACATAGCTATTAGCTACTTCATGCAACGCAAGTTGTGATTGCATACCACCGGTTAACAGCTTGTCACCTTGTGGTCCAAACAATTCATTTAACTCAACAAAACGTCCAATTTTATCGGCTTTATTAAGTTCTTCGTCGGCAAGAAAACTCTCGATTCCTTGCTTTTTCAGTTCTTCGTAATCCATAGTTTTCTCATTGAAGCTTAACGCCCAATTAAGTGGTGAACAACGCACTGACCAAGCCACTGCATTGCACCGTAAAACACTTTACCTAACGCATAGTAAAACTGCCACGCGTTGAGAATCCACTTGAATTGCTTGTTATGTGAATTTTACCGTGAATTCAAAGTAAACCACCGTAGAAATGAAGAGGTTTTAATAAGTTACGTACAAAAACGATGCTGACCAAAACCTAAATTTCACAGCGATCTTAGCCAAAGAGAGCCACTTGAAGAATCAACAACAAAGAAAGCGTCCTTTCAGCCACAACCAAACCTTTTGCTTCATCAGACTTTCAGAGCTGAATGTCAGCAAATGAATCAGTCAAAAAGACATTTCAATTAAAGCGACTGGAAACCGCCGAAACTCAACACAAACCAGATCCAAAACCTAATTGAGGCAACCAAAGAACCTTCAAAACGATAAATCTCAGGTTGTTCAAGAATCCATTTCGACCAAGCCAATTTGCCGAAAACACAGAACGAATTTTCAATGACATCGTAGATTTAACCTCAAAAACTCATCCAACACATAACGCCCAATTAAGTGGTGAACAACGCACTGGCCAAGCCGCCGCATTGCACCGTAAAACACTTTACCTAACGCATAGTAAAACTGCCACGCGTTGAGAATCCACTTGAATTGCTTGTTATGTGA
>NZ_CAWPQZ010000147.1:0-1357 GCF_963889785.1 Vibrio sp. S12_S33
CAACATTGCTCTGTCCCAAGCCGCTAATACCTTCGGTTTCATGTTCTTTCGGTGAGTCGTTATTAGGCTAATACCATCCTTTTTCAAGTCTGCTGTTAGCGCTTTACTGATATAGCCTTTATCTGCACTTCCGACTGGTCTTCCGTTGCAAGAGAATTTGAAGAACTTTATTCAAGGAGAAACGTAAATGATGATTTCAAAAGAGATTAGTGCCTCTCCTGACAGTGCTTAATGGCAATCCATAAACTGGAAAGTTGTAGAAGCGCGTGTTTTAAAGCTTCAGATGCGTATTGCAAAGGCAACACGAAAAGGTAAACACGGCAAAGCGAAAGCCTTGCAGTGGCTACTGACTCATTCTCGCTCAGCAAAACTTCTTGCTGTTAAGCGAGTATCTCAAAATAAAGGCAGTAAAACGTCTGGAATAGATGGTGTTATCTGGAATACAGATACACGTAGTATGAAAGCAGTTAATCAATTGAGTCGAAAGACATACAAAAATCCTTACAAAAGTCGTCGACATGGCAGAATAGGTCAGTTAACTTTTTCATAGCTGGTTCTTTTGCGATGATTTCCTTTTTAGTCGAAAGATCTGATCGCAGAACCAGCTTTTAGTTCCTGCCTATTTTTATCCCGAGTTCAGGTTAGTTAGCCAAGTTAGTGTTGGCTTGGTTATGCCCAGACACTTCTCAGCGCGATCATTGCTAGCAAAGTTTTGCCCCTTTATGAGTCGGTGATATTTTCGACCGATAAATATTGCCAGATTTTGCCCAAGTTTTTCTAATGTTGGGGGAAAGCCAGGGCTTGCACATTATGGACAAAAGCTACCCCCACGATTTTTATCACCAAATTCACTTTATGCTGAATGTTCTAAAAGTATTCAGAATACCTGTTACTCATGAAACGCTTTTCCTTAGAAGTCATTTCTTAATTTTTTCAATCATGTAACTAGGGTCTGTTGATCTTTGCTGTACATTTCGCGTTCAACAATACATCGGTAGCCACATTAACATGAATGCCAGCGATAACATGCTGGCATAATTCCTTTCTAGCTTATCATATCTACTTGAAATAGCTCGATAATGCTTAATTCTCACAAAGGCATTTTCGACCAAGTGACGATACTTGTATAGACACCAATCCATACTGTTTTTGTCTATATCTTCTCCGTAATTGCGTTTAGCAATTACTGTTTCTCCGCCACGTTCCTTAACAAAAGTGCGGAAAGGTTCGCTGTCATATCCTTTATCACAAACGATGGTATTAACTTCATCGAGTTGCTCAACTAAGCTTTCGGCATGCACTATATCGTGGCGTTGTCCTTCTGATAAATCAAAGCAAATCGGCAGGCCACCACTAT
>NZ_CAWPQZ010000148.1:0-1354 GCF_963889785.1 Vibrio sp. S12_S33
AAAAAGTAGCCATTATCGCGTGTGTTAGAAAGATGGTAGTTATCCTAAATTCGATGCTACGAGATGGCGTCATATGGGATGAAAATACAGCTAAAAAATAGTTATTGACACCATAGTCGTTTGTTAGATGCCCGACCGCTGAACCTGATTTAGTAGTGGTAGCGGCATGAAATTATTGTTATCGCTTGATCATCGACTGCGTAAACAAGCCTGTTAGTGTCGTCAATGCGGCGAGACCAAAAACCAGATAAGTTCTCTTTTAACGGTTCAGGTTTACCAATACCCTCAAAAGGAGAACGCTTAACATCATTAATAAGTTTGTTGATACGCTTAAGTGTTTTCTTATCTTGGGTTTGCCAATACAGGTAGTCGCCCCAAGCCTCATCAGTCCACGATAGTAAACGTTGACTACTACTCATCAATTAACTCTCGTGCTGTTGTTTTTCCAGCACGGTACTGTGCTATTGATCGGTTTAGGTGTTTAGCATTTTGAGGAGAGCGTAGTAAGTGCACTGTCTCCATAAGGCTGTTGTAGTAGTCTAAAGACATAACCACAGCATCCTCAGAGTCACGGCGTGTAATGACTGTTGTATCTGCATCATTAACTACACCGTCCAAAACAGCTTTAAGACCATTTCTAGCTTCAGTAAAAGATACTATTCTCATAAGAACCTCCACATGTACATTTAATGGAACAAGTATAGTCGCCACCTGCATACTTGTACAGTAAATTGAACATACGGTACTGAAAAGGCAACTAACGCCGCATTAAGGTGCGAACGACGCTTAACACCTAAACCAAACCATTGCACCTTATACACTAAAGCCAAATTTAAACTGAGATCGCCAAGCGTTGTGAGTCACTCTTAAATGCTTTGTTAGCATTTTTTCACCACACGCGACTTTACTGGATCAGGATTAATACCTAAATTTTGTAAATGCAATGCTATAACGTCACCTATGCCGTAAGTTTCTTTTACAAGCTCTTCTTTTTGCGCGTTATAGCTACGATTAAACAGAGAGGAAAAGTCTGTTACGTCTTTATTGCCAATCCAAACCTTTTCAAAGTCCTGCTTTGAGATTTGAGCATACATAGAACCACCACCTTGTTGTGCGGCTTGCATGCTAACCCAAAAGCAATCTAACTCATCACCAGTATTAAATAACAAAAAGCCCTTATTTCTGTACAGCTTCAGTTCTATTTCCATCTCATATATCCATAATAATGCTAACGCCCAATTAAGTGGTGAACAACGCACTGGCCAAGCCGCTGCATTGCACCGTAAAACACTTTACCTAACGCATAGTAAAACTGCCACGCGTTGAGAATCCACTTGAATTGCTTGTTATGTGA
>NZ_CAWPQZ010000149.1:0-1342 GCF_963889785.1 Vibrio sp. S12_S33
GCGGCGCTGGCGGATCCCCTCATAATTCCCCCAACCCACAGGTATGCGTGAGGCGCTGATATTCCACCATTGCCCAGTGATATTGGGACTCTTGTATTCGGTATCTCCGATGACAACGTACTTCCTTACCAAGTCTAGGAATGGAGAGCACCCGACGATGCTTGATGGTGTTGGCTTGGAAGTCGTAATGCCAATTGGCTTGCATGGCGATTAAGCCATTCCACCACATGATGATTTCGGCCATCAATGCCATAAGCAATAAGATATCAATGCGTTTGGTGCAACGTGTTCGGTTATGGCGGAGCGCCAACCCGTAGGCTGGACTTTTTAAATCACGGAACGACTCTTCAATTTGCATTCTTTTGGCGTACAAACGGGTTATTTTAATGCCGTTAAGTACATGGTTGGGGATGTTCGTGACCAGAAGCCAAGGCTCTTTTGCTCCTTTGTGGAACACTTTTCCTGCCGAGTGTTTTTGGCACGTTCGGCTGTGCCGATGGGCTTTTCTGCCTTTGGGATGACTCTTGTATAAGTAAGCAAAACACTTAAGCGGTGAGCGTTTAGCAAGTTGGCTTTCCCCTAAAAACTGCGGCTTATCTGTTGCTTGAGGGTAAAACGTTTTATTCCATTGCCAAGAGTCTTCTCCACACTTAATCGAGACTTCGCCACGTACACGCCCAAGCCAGAACCAACCCTTGTTGGCGACTTGCCGAAACCATGTATTTCTAAAGCCTGCGTCGGAGACAATGATAGGCGTGCAACCTTTTGGGAGCAGAGATTGCAGCTTGTCGAGAAAGTGTTGATGGCTCTTGGGTGAGTTATAGTTTTTGTATTCAAATGCCTGCTCATAAAGCGTGACGGCGCGTCCTTTAACAGATACCGAGGCGCGTAATGTCATATAGCGCAGTTGCTCTCGAACATCCGACCAATCAACCAGCACCACCGGAAATGGATTGGCACGGGTAATAAAGGAGGCATGCCATTTATATATGGACTCTTTTTCACGGTGTAGATTGCGATTACCAAGTAATCGGTCGATACGTTTGATGGCATGTTTGACTGTGGTATCAGTGTCGAGAGCTCGTCCAATTTTGGTGAGTGTTAGATCAGAGCCATCAAGCACCGTTTTGGTTGCAAGTACCAGAGATTTAAGTCGTTTTTTGTGAATTTCAGGGCATTGATTCTCAATAGTTTGCTGTAGAATTTGAATGTCGTGCATCGTTAGGGCTCCCTATTAAATCCATTTAATCAGGTGTGTTTTTGGCGAAATTCATTAGATCAGAATGAGCGATGCGCGTCTACTCATTGTTTTATATAGAAATTATGAGGGGATTCGTAAGAA
>NZ_CAWPQZ010000150.1:0-1328 GCF_963889785.1 Vibrio sp. S12_S33
TCATCGAGACGGCGAAAGCTAACGGACTGATACTCTACGATTACATGGTCAAATGTATGAGGGAACTGGCAAAGCCAGAGCCTGATATCAACTCACTTCTTCCTTGGAACTTCTCACACTAAAACGCTCCGTGGGATCGTGGGGCGCTTACCTTACACCTCGGCTGAGCCTGAAGATAATTGGAAAACAACTATTTAACCATTTTGTTGAATAGTGCCTGCTGGGGTTAACCGATAGATGTCTAGTGACCCTATGACAAGTCATAGGCAGCGGCGAGACCGCAATAAGAGATCCTCAATATGTGTTTGTCGTAAGCAATGCTTAATGACCAAAATGACAAAGCGAAGTAGATAACTTTGTTGTTCGAAGAGCATTGACTGCTCACGCAGCCAACAGGATGTTATTGCCTATTGACAGACAGAAGGCTCATATGTGTTATGTCGTTTTTCGTGCTACAAACAAAAACAATGGATATGCAGTTATTTCATTTGAAAAATTTTCCTGCCATATTTCATGGTATTGTTCTGTTGACTCTACAGTAAAGCCAGCATATTGAGCCAATTCTGTTAAGTCAGAAACGTTAAAGCCATTGTGTCCGTCAAAACTTGGATTGTGCTTATGGAACGAACCGTCTTCACTATAAAGGTCGGCTATAACCAGACACCCACCAACAGTTAAGCGCTCATAAGCTGACTCAAAAAAGGAACGCGTATCTAATATGTGATGAAGTGTCATCAACGTGACAATTGCTGAGTACTGCCCGTCTATGGCGAATAAATCCGTAGCCAACTTTGTTGTCATATTAGATATTTGAGAGTTTCTTATCTTTAATTCAGCTTGGCCGAGCATTTTTTCTGATGAATCAACAAGTAAAACATGTTGAAAAATTTCACATAATTGAATGCCGAGCAATCCCGTACCACTTCCAAAATCAATCAGATTCTTATTATCCAGTGAAGGTATTGCCATTATTTTACGTGCGGTAATGTTTGCCCTTTTAACTTTGTCCGCACAATCATCCCACTCTTCAGCAACCTGATCAAAAAACTGTCCCATTTAACCTCCTTGCTATTTTCTAGGGTACGGCATAACGCCCAATTAAGTGGTGAACAACGCACTGACCAAGCCGCTGCATTGCACCATAGAACACTTTACCTGACGCACAGTAAAACTGCCACGCGTTGAGAATCCACTTGAATTGTTTGTATGGATAATAACTCTCAAAATCGGGTAATGTGAGACCCAGGCTTTAGCTGCAACTAAAACTTTCCATGTAGTAGTTCGATTGAACGCTGGCTCCTCTATCGAGAGACCGATAACAAACGAGA
>NZ_CAWPQZ010000151.1:0-1323 GCF_963889785.1 Vibrio sp. S12_S33
TACTCAACGCATAGTAAAACTGCCACGCGTTGAGAATCCACTTGAATTGCTTGTTATGTGAATTTTACCGTGAATTCAAAGTAAACCACCGTAGAAATGAAGAGATTTGAATAAGTTACGTACAAAATGATGCTGACCAAAACCTAAATTTCACAGCGATCTTAGCCGAAGAAAGCCACTTACAGAATCAACAACAAAGAAAGCGCACTTTCAGCAACCGCTAAACCTTTTGCGTCACCAGACTTTCAGAGCTGAATTTCAACAAGAGAATCAGTCAAAAAGACATTTCAATTAAGGCGATTTGAACTGGCGAAACTCAACACAAACCAGATCCAAAACTTAATTGAGGCAACCCAAGAACCTTGAAAACGATCAATTTCAGGTTGTTCAAGAATCCATTTCGACCAAGCCAACTTGCCGAAAACACGAAACGAATTCTCAATGAAATCTTAGGTTTAACCTCAAAAACCCATCAAACACATAACGCCCAATTAAGTGGTGAACAACGCACTGGCCAAGCCACTGCATTGCACCGTAAACACTTTACCTGACGCATAGTAAAACTGCCACGCGTTGAGAATCCACTTGAATTGTTTGTTATGTGAATTTAGCTAAACATTCAAAGTAAACCACCGTAGAAATGAAGAAATTTGAATAAGTTACGTAAAAAACGATGCTTACCAAAACCTAAATTTTACAGCGATCTTAGCCAAAGAGAGCCACTTGCAGAATCAACGACAAAGAAAGCACCCTTTCAGCCATAATAAAACCTTTTGCATCATCAGATTTTCAGAGCTGAACTTCAGCAAAAAAGTCAGTCAAAAGGACATTTCAATTAAAGCGATTTGAAACTGACGAAACTCAACACAAGCCAGATCCAAAACTTAATTGAGGCAACCCAAGAACCTTGAAAACGATCAATCTCAGGTTGTTCAAGAATCCATTTTGACCAAGCCAACTTGCCGAAAACACGGAATGAATTATCAATGAAATCGTAGCTTTGACCTTAAAAACTCATCAAACACATAACGCCCAATTAAGGTGTGAAGCACGCGACCACAACACTTAAATTGGACACCGTAATCACTAAACTAGAACCAGACCAAAAATGCCAAGCGTGCTGAATCACTATTAAATTGTTTGTTAAATTACAATAGTTTGAAGAAGTAAACTGTGCCTTCTAGCTCACCTGTAGCACTACGTGCGAACTGAGGAATTTGACCTGCCTCGGTATAACCAATTGAACGATATAATGAAGATGCAATGTCACCTAAACGTGTGTCGAGAACCAGCAATGACAAACCAAGTTCACAAGCTACGCTT